>DAIMKE010000720.1:1295-4082 GCA_036721875.1 Bradyrhizobium sp.
CTTCGAGGCGGCCGGCGATTTTGCTTTGGGCGCTTCCTTCGTCGTCTCTTTCGGCGGATTCGCAGGCGCCTGCGCGGCGGCGCCGGCCACCGTCATCAGCAAGCCCGCGACGATCGATATGGAACGCAGGAGTGGCATGTCCGCCGCTATCCCCGTCCGGCTTTGGCTGTTCCGAACGCCGCTTCATGCGCCTGCCGGATCGCCTCGCCGGCGTCGATCAGCGCTGATTTGGCGCCGCGCGGGTCTGCCCAGATGAAATCGCCGACGAGGACAAAATCCGCGCCGGCACTTGCGAATTCGAAAGCCTCCTCGCGCGAGACGGCAAAGCCTATGCAAGGCAGCTCGAACAATTCATCCCACCATTGCAGGCGCTCGGCAATCGCCTCTACCGAGGGCCGCTGCTCGCTGGCGTCAGGCTCGCCGAACAGCACGTAGTCCGCGCCCAGCTCGCCGGCGGCCATGGAATCGTGCCGGGTGGCGAGGCCGCCGACGCCGGCGATGCGGTCGGGCTTCAGCGACGGCAGGGCATCCTCCAGCGCGGCCAGGCCGGTCAGATGCGCGCCGTCGGCGCCGCCCCGCGCCACCAGTTCGACATGGCCATCGAGCAGCAGCGCCGCGCCGGCATTCTGGATCGCGGGCGCCAGCGCCTTCACGCGCGAGATCATCGTGCGCTGATCGATCTGCTTCAGCCGCACCAGCACCGCCGCCACGTCGGCAGCCGCGAGCAATTCCGGAAGCTGCGCGGCGAGCTGCGACGGATCGTCGAGCTCTGCTGTCGCGAGATAGAGCCGCGGCGCCGGCCGCGGCGGAGCAGGTTTGCTGGCCAAGTCTCTTTTAGCCAAGTCTAGGCGACCTTCTTTTCAAGGCCGGTTTCCCATTCACCCTTGCTCGCCAGCGCGTTCATCCGCGCGCGGTGAGTGAAGGCGCGCTGGCCGGCAGCGATGTTCTCGGCCTTGCCGGACCACGCCTTCTGCGGTGCCGCCTGCAGCGCGCGGCCATACGAGAAGGTGAGCTTCCAGGGCAGGCCGCCGATCTTGTTCATGGCGTCCAGATGCGCGGTTGCTTCCTCATCGGATTGTCCGCCGGAGAGGAATGCGATGCCGGGCACCGCAGCGGGAACGCAGGCCTTCAGCAGGCGCACGGTCTTCTCGGCAACTTCGCCGACGGGAGCCTGCTTTGCGCACTTCTTGCCTGAAATGGCCATGTTGGGTTTCAGCACCATGCCTTCGAGTTCGACGCGCTGCACCCGCAATTCCTGGAACGTCTTGTTCAGCACGCGCTGGGTAACTTCGTAGCAGCGGTCGATGTCGTGGTCGCCGTCCATCAGCACTTCCGGCTCGACGATGGGAACGATCTGCGCCGCCTGGCACAGCGCGGCATAGCGTGCCAGCGCATGCGCATTGACGCTGATCGCGGTCATGGTCGGGATACCCGCGCCGATATCGATCACCGCACGCCATTTGGCGAAGCGGGCGCCGCGCTCGTAATATTTCTTCAGCCGCTCGGCGAGCCTGTCGAGGCCGACGGTGACCAGTTCGCCGGGGCATTGCGGCAGCGCCTGCGTTCCCTCATCGACCTTGATGCCGGGGATCGCGCCCGACTGCTCGATCAGCTTGACCAGCGGCGTGCCGTCCTTCGCGTTCTGCCAGATCGTCTCGTCGTACAGGATCACGCCCGAGACGTATTTGGCCATCGCTTCAGAGGAACGGAACAGCATTTCGCGGTAGTCGCGGCGGCTCTCCTCGGTCGATTCGACCTTGATGGCGTCAAAGCGCTTCTTGATCGTGCCGGAGGATTCGTCGGCGGCGAGAATGCCCTTGCCAGGAGTGACCATGGCGAGGGCAACCTTGTTGAGGTCGGCGAGGTTCATCGAAGTTCTCCAGAAACATCATGCCCTTGCGCACCAAAATAGGCGGTTCTCGGGCAATTGCCTAGAAAACGTTCGTCGCACCAAGGGAGTTTACGAGGCGCGGGTGCCCGTTCAGGCCACCCGCGGATCGAGTTCACCCTTGGTGTAACGCTTGGCCATTTCGGCCGTGGTCAGCACCTTCTTGATCTTGCTGGCTTGCCCTGCGGTATTGAACTCCTGCAGCCGCTGTTTGCACAGCTTGGCCATCGCTTCCATCGCCGGCTTGAGATACTTGCGCGGATCGAACTCTTCCGGATTGTCCTTCAGAACCTTGCGGATCTGTCCGGTCATCGCCATGCGGTTGTCGGTGTCGATGTTGATCTTGCGCACGCCGTTCTTGATGCCGCGCTGGATTTCGGAAACCGGCACGCCCCAGGTCGGTTTCATCTTGCCGCCATTGGCGTTGATGATCTCCTGCAGATCCTGCGGCACCGAGGACGAACCATGCATCACCAGGTGCGTGTTCGGCAGCTTGCGGTGGATCTCCTCGATCACGTTCATGGCGAGGATGTCGCCGTCCGGCTTGCGGGTGAACTTGTAGGCGCCGTGCGAGGTACCCATCGCGATCGCCAAGGCGTCGACCTTGGTTTCCTTCACGAACTTCACGGCTTCGTCGGGGTTGGTCAGCAACTGGTCGTGCGACAGCTTGCCTTCGGCGCCATGGCCGTCTTCCTTGTCGCCCATGCCGGTCTCGAGCGAACCGAGCACGCCGAGTTCGCCTTCCACCGAGATGCCGCCGAGATGCGCCATGTCGGTGACGGTCCTGGTCACGCCGACATTGTAGTCCCAGTCGCCGGGCGTCTTGCCGTCGGCCTTCAGCGAACCGTCCATCATCACGGAGGTGAAGCCGGCCTGGATCGCGGTCATGCAGGTCGCGG
>DAIMKE010000721.1:0-4080 GCA_036721875.1 Bradyrhizobium sp.
CCGCCCGGAATGGACGACCTGTGCGGAAATATGACCAAACGCCGCGGTGGGAGCAAGCGGCTTCGGCATGGGGATACGGCATGTCCCCATGCCGCCGCAACAGGGCAGCAGCGCACCTGGAGCCCTTTCCGTTCCGATTGAATCGGAACGGGGCTCCAGATTCTTGTTTTGACGCGTTTTCTTCACGCGAACCGGTTTCCACTTCGCTGGAAAACGCTTCAGTGGAAGGCCGCGCTCGCCGGCAGACCGGCCGCGCGGACACCGAGCTGGATCCGCGTCCTTTCCTGCGCAGCCTGGTCGAGGCCGAGGCCGATTTGCGAGCGGTCAAGTCCGAAATCCTTCAATTCCCGGCCGTTGAGATGGCGCAGCACCGCCAGCGTGGCGTGACGCTCGCGACGCGCGATCGCGGCCGCCACCAGGCTATCGATCAGACGACGCGTGCGCGCCAGAAAAATAGAAGTTCGGCGCCGTGCAATTGGCGCAGTAGCGGTGGACAAAACGTCTTCAAGAATAGTCATAGCGCAATCTTTCAAGTGGCTGGCTCGACCCGTGTTCGTGCCAGCGCTAGTGGGGACAGCCTCAATCTGCCCGATCCGGGGTCCAAAGACTTTCAGAGCGCTGTGATTTATCGTCCAGATTGGCTTTAGATCGGCAGGCCGATCGCGGAGGCGAAAAGTGGGCAAGTTGGTCCGGGCCAGCGATCCCACGCATCGGAGCATGGCGATATCTTCACGGATCGTTAAAGCCCGCATCCTAGATGTGTCTATCGTCCAGCCGCGGGTCGCCCCGGGCGACGCAGATGGGGCAAGCGTGACACTCGCGGCTGATGTTTCCGGCACCTCTTCTGGAAGGCCCGCCAACCGGGCCTGGCACACGTCGATTTTCCGGATCAGAGCGCTGCTGCCGATCGCCATCACGCTCGGCTCGCTGCTGGCGGGCGCGCTCTACACCTGGTTCGTCGGCGAGGACGTCAACTGGGATTGGCAGAACTACCACGAGTATAACGTCTGGGCCCTGATCAACGGCCGCTACGCCATCGATGCGCTGCCGGCCGGCTTCCAGACCTACTTCAATCCCACCGTCTATTTCCCGGTCTACTATCTCCGACACCTGCTGCCGCTGCCCTACGGCCTGATGATACTCGGCGCGTTGCATGGCCTCAACCTGCTGCTGATCTACTTCCTGTCGCGCGTGCTGCTGAGAGAAGCTGCGACCTCATGGGCGATCGGCGCGGCGATCCTGATTGCCGCCGTCGGGCCGATGACGCTGTCGGAGGTCGGGACCAGCTTCTCGGATATTCTGACCGCGCTTCCGATTCTTGGGGGATGCATCCTGATCCTGTCGGCGGAGGGGCGTTACGGACGCTATGTGCTTGCCGGGCTGTTGATTGGCGCGGCCGTTGGGTTGAAGTTGACCAATGTCGTTTACGCGCTTGGTGCTGCGGCGGCAGTTCTCGCCGCAACTCGCCCGCTCACGGCAACGCTGTGCCTGGGCGTTGGCGGTGCGATCGGCGCGCTGGCGACCGGCGGCGCGTGGGGGCTGATGCTCTGGCGCGAGCTGGGAAACCCGATTTTCCCGCTGTTCAACGCGGTCTTCCGGTCGCCCGAACTGGTCCCGATGAACATCATGGACTGGCAATTCTCGCCGCGCGGCTATCTCGACGCCCTCGCCTACCCGTTCTACTGGCTGATCGGCGACAACAGGAGCTCGGAATATCCGTTCCGCGACGCGCGATTTGCCGTCGCGATGGTGTTGATCCTGATCGCCATCGGCCGGTCTCTCATCATCCGTGCGGCCATCTTCACGCAGCGGGACATTCAATTTCTGCTTTTCTCTACCGTGTCCTACGCGACCTGGCTCATCCTGTTTGCGATTCAGCGCTACGCCATCGTGCTGGAGCTATTGTGCGCGCCGCTGATCGTCCTGTTGATCGTCCGCTCGCTGGCTGGCCGGCCCGGCGCAGGCCTGCCGCACGCATCGTCGATGCGCATCAATTCGGCGATGGCCGCCACCGCATTGTTGATCGCGCTGTGGTCGCAGCCCGGAGACTGGTTCCGCCGCCCGTGGTCCAATCCCTACAATCCCCACATCGCAAAGCCGCTTGAGCAGCCCGCGGCCTATTTCCTCCTCGACAAGCCGCTGGCCTATGTCGCCACCGTGCTGCCGCCAGCGTCGCGGTTCTACCAGATCGCCGATATCGCGATGCCCATCGTACCGGACGGTGAGTTCGACCGCCGCATCCGTACCGCGCTGAAGAATCCGCTGCCGGGCGGCGCGTGGGAATTGCACACGCGCGGCAAGCCGATCCGCGAGCAATTGCTCGAACGATATGGCCTCCGGGTGGATGCGTCGAAGTCCTGCGTCGAAATCGAGGGCGCCTGGCTCGGGACCACGATCGAGGCGTGTCCGCTCGTCGCGCGCGAACGATAGCGCCGAAGCAGAGTCCGGCCGACCGATTCATGGCCGAATAACGCGCCTCGCTGGACCGGAGCGAGGCCATCCCAAGGAAACTTAACCACCCATTAACCATTGTGGCAGCAAGATTCCTTGATCTGGGAATTTGATTCCGGTTTGTTCTCTTGAGATTTGTCACGCGATCAACTGTGGACGACGGCGCTTTGGCCTGTGGACGGACTCAGGGGTGAGTTGCGCAGATTCCGCAAATCACATCACTTGAGCCTCGGCAGGCCCCGGGAGACCAAGCGAACGGGAATTGCAATCGGCAGCGACGCAAGAGTCAAAGCGCGCTGTTGCCCGTGAGTGTCAGAAGAATTCAAGAAACAAGGTCGAGACGGCATGTCCCTCCTCGAAGGCATCATTGAATCCCCGACCAACCCGCTAGGGGTGGTCGAGGACATCGCTACCGATAACAACTGGGCGTTCGAGCGCTCCGGCGAGGATGAAGTCACGATCGTCTCCAAGGGCGACTGGACCGACTATCAACTCTCCTTCACCTGGATGCCTGAGATCGAGGCGCTGCATCTGGCCAGCGCGTTCGACATGAAGATCCCGCCCGCGCGTCGCGCGGAGGTGCAGCGGCTGATTGCGTTGGTCAACGAGCAGTTATGGATCGGGCATTTCGACATCTGGACCCACACCGGCATGATCATGTACCGGCAGGCGCTGGTGCTGCCGGGCGGACTGACCGCCTCGACCGCCCAATGCGAGTCCATGCTGGTCGGCGCCATCCACGCCTGCGAGCGCTACTATCCCGCGTTCCAGTTCGTGGTCTGGGCCGGCAAATCCGCATCGGAAGCCATGAGCGCGGCGATGTTCGATACCGAGGGTGAGGCATAGGGCTCGCCGTTTCCATATACCCGCCGTCGTTCCTGCGAAAGCAGGAACCCATGCGCTGTGGCCTCACGGCTCAAGCAAACTGCTTGTCGCGCCTTCCTCGCTTTACTAAAACCGGCTGTGGATATTGGCCCCCGCGTTCGCGGGGACGACGGCAGAATCTGCGGTGACGACTGTGAGCAGCAACAACGCGCTTCAAAACACCGACGGCACCATCGCGCTGGCCGGCGCGGGCAAGATGGGCGGCGCGATGCTGACCGGGTGGTTGGCCGGTGGCCTCGACCCGGCGCGCGTCGTCGTGATCGAGCCGCAGCCGTCTTCCGAGATCAGCGCTCTCGCCGCCAAAGGCATCCGCCTCAATCCGAAAGATGCCGGCACGGCCGATACGTTGGTGCTGGCGGTGAAGCCGCAGATGTTCCGCGAGGCAGGACCCGGGCTGAAGCCGTTGGTCGGACCGTCCACGCTCGTGGTCTCGATCATGGCGGGCACCAACATCGCGGCGCTGGAGCAGGTCTGCGGCGGCATGGTGGTTCGTGCCATGCCGAACACGCCGGCCGCCATCGGTCGCGGCATCACGGTTGCGGTTGCGGCCAAAAATGTCAGCGCCGCGCAACGCGCCACGGCGGACGCGCTGTTGCGCGCCACCGGGTCGGTCGAATGGGTCGACGATGAAGGCCTGATGGACGCCGTCACCGCCGTGTCCGGCTCCGGTCCCGCCTATGTGTTCCTGCTCGCCGAAGAACTCGCCCGCGCCGGCGTCGAGGCCGGCCTGCCCGCCGAACTCGC
>DAIMKE010000722.1:0-4079 GCA_036721875.1 Bradyrhizobium sp.
CACAAGCACTAGACCATCCGCGCCCTTCTCGATCGCCTTGTGCGCAAATTTCTGGTTGATCACGTCGTGGAAGACGATGCCGCCCCAGCCGTGCGCGGCCTGGTTCAGTTCCTCGCGCGCGCCGAGCGAAGTGATCATCATCGGCACCTTGTACTTCTCACACATCGCAAGGTCATGATCGAGCCGGTTGTTGGACTTGTGGACGATCTGGTTGACCGCATACGGCGCCGACGGCCGCTCAGGATGCGCCTTGTCATAGGCCGCCAGTTCTTCCGTGATCCGCGCCAGCCATTCGTCGAGCAGCGCGGCCGGCCGCGCGTTCAGTGCGGGAAACGATCCGACCACACCGGCCTTGCACTGGGCTATGACGAGGTCGGGCACGGAGATGATGAACAGCGGCGACCCGATCACGGGTATCGACAGGCGGCCCTTGAACAGCGCGGGCATGGACATTTCGGAACGATCCTTCGGTTTCTTCACGGGAGCAGGGGCTTCGCCTTGGAGATGCCAGACATCATACCAACAAGGCAATCTTTCCAGTGTCAAATATTGCGTCTTGGCGCTACTGACAAACTGCCCGCGTCACGAAATTTTCCGTCCTGCAGTCGCCCGGCTGGCGCTTGTAACCGGGCATATACACTTTCGGTGAGCATTTCTCGGCCGCAGAAGTATCGAGGCTCTTGCCCTCCTTGTAGCCCTTGCTCTGGCAGAGCTTGTCGGCGCCGGCCTTGCAGTCCGACGCGCCGTTGGCTGCCACCGTGCAGGCCGCGCGTCCGCTCACCATCGTCGAGGGTCTTGCAAGATTAGAAAGGCTGTCCCCGGCACCCTTGGCGCCCGCGTTGAGATCATCCATGGCCTCGCCAGGACTCTTCAGCGGCGGCAGCAGTGACTTGGTCTTCTCGAACAGTTTCCCGATTTCGTTGATCAGGCCCGGGTTCTCGTCGCGCCGCGGCGCTGATGGTTCGATCTGTGGCGCGGGTTGGGCCGGCAGCGGCTGCTGGGCCGGCGACTGCAAGCCGAGCGATGGCGGTGGCGCCGCTTGCGGCCAGCCGGCCGTGGGGACGAACGCCAGCATCGCCAGCGCGAGCCCGCTCGCAAGCGGCCTACCGAGCAGTTTAAAGGAACAAACATTTCGATCGGGCATGTCGCGAAGCGTAGCCCGATGGCCGCTGCTAGACCAGCTTGAACGCAATGACGAAGCCGAGCACCAGCACGACGGCGCCGATCGCGACCCAGAGGCCGAGGCGCTTCTCCAGTTCGCTCCGGATCAAGTCGCCGTAGCGGTTGAGCAGGATGGCGACCACGAAGAACCGCCCGCCGCGCGCCACGATCGAGCACAGGATGAACAGCCAGATGTTGTAGCCGGCGAATCCCGAGGTGATGGTGACGAGCTTGTAGGGGATCGGCGTCAGCCCCTTCAGCAGGATGATGACCGCGCCCCATTCGGCGTAGGAGGCACGGAAAGTCTCGACCTTGTCACTGAGGCCGTAGACGGTGATGAGCCAGTGCCCGACCGAGTCATACAGCAGCGCGCCGATCGCGTATCCGAGCACGCCGCCGGCGACGGATGCGATGGTGCACACGGTCGCGAACCACCACGCCTTCTTCGGCCGCGCCAGCGACATCGGCAGCAGCATGATGTCGGGCGGGATCGGGAAGAACGAGCTTTCCGCGAAGGATACTGCGGCCAGGATCCAGAGCGCGTAGGGCTTGTCGGCGGCGTTGATGCACCAGTCGTAGGTCCGTTTCAGCATGCGCGCATCAACCATCATGGAGCGGATTTGTCCATGCCGGCGAACCAGAGATTTTTAGGGGGATTAGTGACGCTTGTGTGAGGAGCGGCCTTCCAGCGCGACAATTCGCCGCCGGACAGCAGACGGCGCCACGGCCTTGGCCAGCGGCTTGTTCAATGACTTGGTAGGCAGTGACTTGGCCGGCAGTGACTTGGTAGGCAGTGATTTGGCCGGCAGCGCCTTGTTGGGCATGGCTTTCGGCATTTTTGCCTCCGGCTTCTCGATCGGCTTGACCGCAGACTTGGGCAGCTTCTCGGCGATGCCGAGCAAATCCTCGCGCCGGGCCATTTCGCGCCAGACGTCCTCCGGCTTGACGCCCGCGGCTGCCCACAAAACAGTCAGGTTATAGAGCAGGTCGGCGCTCTCGCGGACCACCGCTTCGGTGTTGCCATTGACGGCGTCGATCACGACCTCGATGGCTTCCTCGGCCAGCTTCTTGGCCATCTTTGACGGGCCGCGCTGAAACAAGCGGGCCGTGCGCGACGTTGCCGGATCGAGATCCCTGGCCGCGATCACCGCCTGATAAAGCCGCTCTAGCGAATCACTCATCCCTCAAGCCTAGCGGAAATCAACGCCGAGCGCGTTAACGCCTTGGGCAGACGACCAAAAAATCCACCGGCCACGTCGGCCGGTGGATTCATCTTAAATGGCGGCTTAAGTGCCGGCCGCAATTTTACCAGCTCGCCAAGGGGTGCCCGCGGTAGTGCGGCACACCGGAGCGGTAGTAACCGCCGCCATAATAGCCCGGGCTGCCGTAATAAGCCGGTCCGCCGTAATATCCGTGCGCCGGGGCACCGTAGTAGCCGTAGCTGTCATAATAGCTGCGGCGGTTCTGGGCGGCGGCGATCGCAAGGCCCGTGCCGACGATGCCGGCGAACGCTGCTGCAGCCGCGGCACCGCCACCACCGCGGTAGTGCCTGCGCCGGGCGCTGATGTCGGTCGCGTCGCTTGTGCCGGTCGACGCGGTCACGCCCTTGCTGGCCGGCTTGGAGCCTGCGAACGCCATTGACGGTGGCACGGCGGTCAGCGTCATCGCGGCGACCGCTGCGACCGCACCGGCGCGGCCAATCGATGAAAACACACCTTTTCGCGCAAACATTCTCGATATCCTCCGTGGTCGTCTGGCCTGACAGGCCTTGGATAGCCAACCACTGACCGGACAATAAGTTCCCCAATCCGAACCGCAGCTGAACGATCTCTGGCAAAATCGTGGCAGTCATCCGCCGTTCAGGTTACATGCTGGAGAGTGCCTGCTCGCAGGCTTGCCGTTCGGCGATGTCACGAAGCCGACATCACCGACGCGGCAACTTGTCCCATCTCATGCTCCTGTCCAATCCATGCTGATGTAAGCCCGATGCGTACAATCCGGACCAACGCCTTCCGCTCGCTTCTGGCCTCGCTTGTCGGCCTGTGCGGAATATTGGGCTTCAGCGCGGGCCACGCATTTGCGGCCGACGAACCCCGCCCTCCGCTCGCGATCCAGTTCTCACTCGACCGGCCGATCGATGTCGCCGCAGCACCATTCGTGATGGCGGCAGCGGGCGGGCTGTTCAGCGCGGAAGCGCTCGCGGTCACCACCAACATCGCCAGCGGATCGCCCGACGCCATCGCGCGCGTTGCCGCCGGCACCAGCGATTTCGCACTGGTCGACATCAACGCGCTGATGCGCTTTCGCGACAAGGACAAGCATGGCGGCCCCAAAATCAAGGCGGTCTTCATTCTGTTCAACAAGGCGCCCTACGCCATCATCGCGCGCAAGAGCCGCGGCATACAGGCGCTGTCGGATCTCGAAGGCAAGACGCTCGGCGTTGCCGAAGGCGATCTGTCGGTCCGGCTGTGGCCCGCGGTGGCCAAGCAGAACGGCATCAAGACCAAGCTCGTGAAACAGAGCAGCATCAGCGCCGCCGTGCGCGAGCCGATGCTCTCGGCCGGCCAGATCGACGCCGTCACCGGATTTTCCTATCTCGCGCCGATCAATCTGCGGGACCGCGGCGTGCCCGCCGACGATCTGGCGGTGCTGAAATTCGCCGACTATGGCTGCGAGTCCTACGGCTTCGCCGTCATCGTCAATCCGGCGCTGGCGGAGGCCAAGCCCGAAGCGGTGAAAGCTTTCCTGCGCGCGACGATCGGAGGCCTGCATCTGGTGGCCAAGGACTCCGAGCGCGCCACGACCGAGGTCGTGAACCGGATGGAGGGCGGCGCGGCGCGCGACCTCGAACTCGAACGCCTGCACACGATACTGCGGGACAACATCCTGACTCGAGAGGACAGGCGCAACGGCATCGG
>DAIMKE010000723.1:0-4075 GCA_036721875.1 Bradyrhizobium sp.
GGAAGGACTTCACCTACTCTCTCATCTATGATTTCGGCGGCTCCCCGGATGGCACTGGCAGCCTCTACGAGGCCAGCGTGGGCTACAGGGGCTGGAAGTCATTCAATTTTCGAATTGGGGCATTCAAGCCTTTCTTCTCGCTTGAGGACTCGATCAGCTCGGCCGATCTTCTTTTTCAGGAGCGGCCTTCCATCGTGGAAATTGCGCGTAGCGTCGCGGCAGGCACCGCCCGTATGTCCGCGGGCGGCTCCTGGGCGGAGCCGGGTTGGTTCGCGTCCGCCTACCTGACCGGGCCCACCGTTGGCACGGAAGCGAACGATGAGCAATTGGGCGGCGTCGCGCGCGTTGCCATGCAGCCACTGAGGGGAACCCACTACCTTTTACACCTCGGCGCCTCGGGCGCAGCCGTTTTCGCGCCCACCCAAAACGCCGCCGGCATCCCGGGCATCAGCACCCAGACGATCCAGTTGCGCGATCGGCCGGAACTCCGAATTGACTCAACACGGCTCATCGATACAGGGCTTATCTCCTACAGCAGCGCTTACACGGGCGGCGCAGAAGTCGCCGGACATTGGAACAATTTGTCGCTTCAAGCTGAATACTACACGATCAATGTCAACCAGGATCGCACACTTGGCCTGCCGTCGCCGAACTTGACCTTTAACGGTTATTATATCCAGGGCAGCTGGATCATCACGGGCGAGAACCGCGCCTATAGTACAAGTAGCGCCGCCTATGCGCAGCCGCGCGTGGCTAACCCGATCCATTCCGGCGGCTGGGGAACTTGGGAAGTGGTCGGACGCTACAGCTACACCGACCTGAATGATAAGGATCTGGCCGGCCTCAACGTTGCCGCAACTGGCGGCGTGCGAGGCGGCGAGCAGTCCGTCTATGCGGCCGGCCTGAACTGGTATCCAAATAACAATATACGTTTCATGCTGAACTACCTCAACGGTAACGTCGACCGCTTGAGTGCGGCTGGCGCGGCGGATATCGGGCGGAGCTTCCAGGCGCTGTCTCTCCGTACGCAGTTCTCGTTCTGAACGTGTCCGATCGAGGCCTGAGGTGGTCATGACTTCGAACGAGCGGCCTGATCGCCGCGCTCTCGGCTGACCATTGCGCTTCCTTAGCATGATCAGAGTGGCCATGAACCAGATGTGATTTTTCAGAAGGTTGTCCATTCGGACCGAGCTTGCTGAAGCTTCAGCTTCCGACGGGGGTACCGAATGGACACCCATAAGAATGCGCCTTTGAGCCAGAAAGGTCGAGAGGCCATGGCACAGAGCGTGATCGAAAGTGAGCTGAGCATCCGCGCGGAAGCGCCTAACCCATTTGGCGATGGTCTTCGGTGTGGCGTCGAACTGATGGGCGGCCGCTGTCTCGCTGGCGTCGATGGTTTGCGCGACCGCTCCTCCAAACCCCATTCATTGCCAAGCTAAACGCCGCCGGAAACGAGCGCAGCCATCGAAGCGTTGCGCCACCAGCGCCAAACCGACGAGCAAATCGCAGCCGAAGTTGGCGTTTCCGCGGCGGCCTTAAGCCATATCCTGCGTCGCTTGGGCTTGAATGTCATTCGGCCTGCAATTTGAGCGCCGATTGACACTCTCGCCAGGCAGCACCGTAGCGACGGAAATATTCGCCACCTCCGGACCTGAGCGGCCCATGAGGCTGTCATCCAGATCGTGTCGACGGTGAAGCGCTGATGGAGCGCCGGCTCGCCGAGATCCCAATCGAGGAGTGGGGCGACGGTCGACATCACCCCGCGCGAGTATGTGCTCGACTATCTCACCCACTCCTTTCCGGTGCAGCTCTATGAGCCCTTCACCGACTCGGAAGGCAACCTCTGCTCCAGGCCTGTCTATCGCGACGGCCGGGAAGCCGTCGCACGTCGCGATCGTTTGATCGACAAGCTCGCCTCGTTGCCGCCGGTATCGACGCGGAACTAGGCCGTTCCACGAGAGGCTTCAATCGACCAGTTCTGCCCCCAGATTCGTAGTATGAATTCGGAGCTTTTCGACCGCACTCGCCGACACGTCGCCATACTCTCGCCCTCCCAATAAGATACTGATCGATCATGGATTTTCGCGCCGTGGCGTAGCCTGGCGTAACGCGACCTCGATGATTCTCATCGAGGACTTCCCCAGACTAAACCCAGACTAAAAATGGTGAAGGCACCCATGGCCGATCAGCGCGAGATTCTCACCGACAAGAGCATTGCGCGTCTGTGCGCGGGGAGAAGCAATACAAGGTGGTGCGCGATAGTGAGCTACCGGGATTTTTCGTGCTCGTCGGCAAGCGCCGGAAGACTTTCATGGCGCAGGGTGAGTTCTGGCGTGATGGCGTTCGTGAATTCGCAGTCCAGGTAAAGCTCGGCGATTTTGGTGAGATGACCACGCGTCAAGCGCGAGGCAAGGCCAAGGAAGCACTCGGGTCGATAGCCAAAGCCCAACGTCCTGGTGAAGCTCCGACGATCAAGCCAGGCTCAATAACGCTTCGGCAGGCCTGGGAGCGCTATCGGGATGCGCATATGAAACGTAAGGGTCGAAACTCAGGGACGATTGAAAACTATCGAGATCACATGGAGCGGCTGTTCAAGGACTGGCTCGACAATCCACTTGCTCGGCTTGGCCGACAGCCGAATTTTGTTGTTGAACGCCACGACAAGATTACGAAGGAAAACGGCCCCTACATTGCAAATGGGGCCATGCGCAGTCTGCGAGCAGTCTACAACCACGCCCGGAAAAGCAATACCGAACTGCCCGCCGCGAATCCGGTCTCCACTATCGATTGGAACAAGGAGCATCGACGCAACACGGGGATGGGACCAAACGACATCAGCGGTTGGCTTAAGGAGCTTTACGCACTGGACAACCCGTTAAGGCGGGAATTTCACCTTTTGACAGTTCTCAGTGGATCACGACCAACAGCGCTTAAAAAGGTCCGCATGGAGCACATCGATCTGCGAGAAAGGCTCATCCATATCCCGAAGCCCAAGGGTGGCGAGGAGAAGGCATTCGACATCCCGCTATCGCGGCCGATGATCCGCTGCATCATCCGCGCAATCAGGTGGGGGCGGATCATGTATCCCGAGCAAGGGAAATCGTGGTTGTTTCCAGCCGACAGTGAACCAGGACATCTCGTGGAGCACAAGGAAGAGCGAAATGTCCTTTCCAAATGGGGTAACGATCTGCGGCAGAGCTATCGCACGCTCGCGCAAGCGGCAGGTGTTTCAGAGCTCGAGCATTCATCTGTTGATGAACCATTCGCTTCCCGGCGTGAACGCCGGGTACATCACGCGTGATCGTTCGTTAAGGGATCACCTGCGTCAACGGCAGCAAAGAATATCAGAGTTGGTTGTCCATGGCCTCGAAGTGAAGCGTGATCTTTCGTTAGCGCGATGGCTCGGAAGTGCGAAGGTCGAGGAGACTGCCGATCAGGCAGAACCAGGAGCCAGATCTGAGACGATGTCGATGGCTGCGTAGAGTGCAAGCTGTGGATTGTCGTTGTCCTTGGCCGGCAAGTGCTCTTCGTCGCGAAATCCGTCCTCCAACCCACGCTCAGAACCTACGGTTTGCGCGGTGACTGGGGGTAAACACTGCGGAATTGGCCACGACAATCATTGTCGCGCTACTCATTGTTTTGCTGTCGGTTTGAACGATCGGATACAGAGGAGAACAGTGCTGCGGCGGAGAGAGTGTCAGTCAATCCCCATTGAAAGATCAAGCATTTTCCGCCTTCTTAGACCAAAATCAATGGCTCGTCGTCGACAACAATGCCATCAAGCGACTAGCGAAGGGGAATTGCTGCCGCACCGCTCGGCCTGATCGCCGTCCAGCTCCCGGGGAATCCGATCGCGGTTAATCGAAGTTCTGGCCGGCTCTTCAATTTTCGTCGGCAGTTGATGCCGCCGGAAAAGCCATAACGCTGTTTTCGCAAGGCAACGTAGCCCGGATTTAGGAGGCACGCTGTGGCGTGGTTGCCGGGAGCGCAACCATCTCAAATTGCTATTTGAAGCAGCGGCTTGAAGCTCCACGACTTCGGCTGATGGCACCATCTCGGCATAGAGGTACGGCCA
>DAIMKE010000724.1:0-4075 GCA_036721875.1 Bradyrhizobium sp.
GACCTACTCGCTCGAAGGGAACCTGATCTACAAGCTCAACCGCAACATCTGGATCAAGGGCACGCTGCGCCACGACATCCTGGACTCGAACCAGGCCGGGTCGAGTTCGCAGGGGACGGTGATGCTGGTCGGGGTAAGGCTGCAGAACTAGGGGAGGACCCATAGTTCCTCACGCGAACCAGATCGGCGCCAAACACCAGATTGTCTCCGCTGATGGTGTAGCTTTCTCCCTTCAGAGCGCCAAAGCCCAGAGACGAGTTGATCTTGTTGGCTACCGACCATTTGGCCATCACGCTGGCATTATCCTTGAACAGGACGTCCACGTGCACGTTGCCAACGATGATGCCGCGTATCTTCTGGATGCCTGGACGCTTCATGATGGCGTCGACGCAAGCCTTCACGTGGCGCGGCACGGGAGCATGGCCACGGATCGAGTAGGTTCGCGGAGAGTCGATCCGGATCGTGACGCGTCGAATGAACTCGATCTCGTTCTCCTCGAGATTGAGGTCGGCCTTGGCCTTGTGCAAATGCAGCACGCGACGCAGTGAGAGATCGAAATTGTAGGTGACGCGAGTCGGAGATCTGTCTCGCCAGCTCACGTCGGATAGCGGATAGCCCGGCGGACAATAGATCGGGTCCGCCTGCCAGAGCGCGGCTTCCCTGTAGGACGCCGGCCTGAGCTCGACCGCCGACATGAGGGTACCGGGAACGAACTCGTAGTTGCGATCGCTGAGGCTCACCGAAGTGGCAGGCAAGACCTGCTGATAGCCCGGAAACCGGTCCTTGAGCACGCTGCCAAGGGTCGGTGGCCGCGCGCAAGCCCCAACCGCCACCACCAGAACGGCGGCAACGGCCCGAAGTGCGAATAAGCTCATGCGCATGAATCAGCCGCCGACTGGATCTATCGCAGTGGTGCGGGCATGGCCGTGACGGCGAAGATCTGATTGCTCTCGGTAAGCACCATCGCCGGCTTTTCGGGCGTGCCAACCTGCACGGGCGTGACGTTGAAGCCGAGATTCGCCTTCACCCTGGACGCGATGTTGAACTGAAGTGTCGCGCTGACCCCGGCGACGAAGTAGATTTTCACCGTGACATCACCTGCGATGGCTGACGTGAGCACTCTGCTGAAGGACGGGCACCGGGTCAGCGCGTCGTTGGACCAGTTCACCAGGATGTCAAACGGCGCCGTGTATTTCACCGCGTTCTTGATATCGACCGTAACGTCCTTGATGTACTTCGCATCGATGGCGGAGAGCTTAAAGATGGTGTCCTCGGGCCTTGCTCCGGACACGGTGAATTCGCCCGTGACGGTGATCTCTGTCTTGTAGCGCCAGTCTTGTATGCGCAAGGTTTTGCGCGGGGTGGGCATGACGGCCTGGTTTGGGTTGCAGTAGAGGCCCAGGTCGCCGTGCGAATAGGTCCCGCCCTGCGTCCTGCCCTTTTCCCTCGTCGCCCTCCAGACGCTGCCGAGGTAGCCGCTCTGGAAGTGAAGCGGATCGTTGCTGGGCGCTTCGATAAAGGGCGCAAACACGCTGTAGCCCGGATAGGTCTGACTGACGATGTCGGCAAAGCGCTCGAGCCCGAAGTCGCGAGCATGTGCGGTGGACACCGCCGTGCACAAGGCGACGGCGGGCAGCAAATATCTCAACATGATGCCCCCAAAAAATATCAAGTAAGAGTTGAAAGCTAGACCAGACGTTTCCCGCTGACAACCTAGAATATATGGGTTGTCCAGCCTATCGTCCCTGTTCGGTAGCGATGCCGACCCATCGATCCGGGAGTTTTGCGGAATAGACGAATTCATCTCCCGTGGCCTTCTGGAAGGCTACCGGGCTGTTCGGCGACAGCGTCCTTGCCGCGCTGTCGAGCTGTCGAGGCGACAGCGGACGGCGCGAGGCGATCGTGACGTCCACGGTGGCAACCAGCGACCGGCTGACGACGGATCGATTGCCGGACGTGGCAGCGCACTCCGCATCGGCGCCGCTCCGGGCAGAGAACTCGCTCAAGCGATCGAACGGGATGCTGAACAGCCGAGGCTGAGAAAGCTCCAGGCTATAACCTTTGAGGGAGCCCAGGGTCTCCTGGTCGAAGCCGAACAGCAGCATCGCCTCGCGGTTGTCCGATCCCGGCTCGGGTGAATGCGGCGATTGCGATTGGCGGTAGGCGAAAGTTTTTTGCCCGCTGCCATAGTCGATTCCGGAGACGGGACAAATGGTTGCGCCGGACAGGCGTAGTATCCTGCCCTTGTCCGCGAAGCTGTTGACGTCGATCCTGGTGACCACCGCGCCGGGGAATAGCGCCCGGGAGGATGTCGGGTCGAAGCGCTCCAGCGGCACGACGAGGTCCACGCCGAAGCGCCGTAGCGTACTCGCGAAGGTCCCCGCCGACACCGCGAATGTAGCACCCTCACCCATGACGGCGATGCAAATCGCGCAGACCACCAGAAGAGTACGCCGCATTCTGTGCTTTCGTCGTCGGTCATTGTTGCCCGGAAGACGGCTTGAACGTCCGCCGCAAGCATTCTCGGATTTGCGGGGCACTAAACGAAGGGCACGGCGTGGAGGTGCTTGCCCCGGAACGCGTTGTATGAATTGATCAATCTTGGCGTGTATGCGACTAATTGAACGCTGGCAAAAGCCTCGGCCGATGCGGCGAGCCTAGAGTTTCAGGAGACATTGCACAAGCAGTTGCTGAATTGGGGGCGTTTATGGATAGGTTTGTACTTTCTTGTCTTGCGTTGTTGTTCACGGTGCCGGCTCACGCGCAGAGCCTGCTCGACAAGGCTCCGATTGACGTTGCGGTCGGCACGGCCGTGAGCGTCACGCGAATTGGAAACGCGCTTGCGGTTTCGGGCAAGGCTGAGCTGGCCATGAAGCAGGCGAACCGTACGTTCGAGGCGCTGCTACCTGCGGCCAGCAGCCAGCTTCCGTGCCGCGGCGGCAACAAGGTCAAGGCCGTGACGTTGTCCAACCTCTCGCTTGGTCAGACGAACTGGGGCGCGGGGATCTCTTCGCTGCCGATCTCGGTCGATGCGCATGTCGAACTCTGCAGCGCCCTGCTGAACAATCTGTATATGCGTGTCACCGTTCCCATAGTGGTCGCCGGGCAGGGCAAGCCCGGATCGCAGTCGCAGTACGTGACCGCCGGGGAACCGGTGATCGCTCCGACGGGATTTGTATCCGCAGGCGTGGATCACTTCGCCCACGATCGCATTGTCGACATGACGAAGAGGAAGATCGATCCACTGGTCGCGCAGATGAATGCCGCCATCGGCCGCTTCGTGAAACGCGCCGGCGTGCTGGCTGGCACGCGCGCCACGATTGAATCGATCGCGCTGGAGAGCGACGGCAGCGCGCTCAGCGTGCGCGTCGCATTTTCAGGTCAGGTATCCACCAAGACCGCCAGCGGGTGGCTTGGCGGCATCTGATCGCGCATCGATCCGGACATCTCATCCGGGATCGCGGGGAACGATATGGTGTGCTCGGGCGAGGTCCGAACCTGCGGATATGAATCCTGCCGCGGAAAAACTTACCGCGGCAGGTCCGTCTTCCCCATCAGGAACGTGTCGATCGAGCGTGCGCACAGCCGGCCCTCGCGGATCGCCCAGACCACCAGCGATTGGCCGCGGCGCATGTCGCCGGCGGTGAACACGTTCGGGCGCGAGGTCTGGTAGTCGAGCGTGTTGGCCTTGACGTTGCCGCGCGGGTCGAGCTCGACCGCGAGCAGCTTGAGCAGGCCCTCGTGCACGGGGTGGACGAAGCCCATCGCGAGCAGGACGAGGTCGGCGTCGAGCTCGAACTCGGTGCCGGCAATCGGCTTGAACTTGTCGTCGACGCGCACGCAGTGCAGCTTCTTGACCTTGCCGTTCTCGCCCGAAAACTTCTGCGTCAGCACGGCGAATTCGCGCACGGCACCCTCGGCCTGGCTCGACGAGGTGCGCATCTTCAGCGGCCAGTACGGCCAGGTCAGGCCCTTGTTCTCGCGCTCGGGCGGCGAGGGCATGATCTCGAGCTGCGTCACCGACAGCGCGCCCTGGCGCAGCGAGGTGCCGATGCAGTCCGACCCGGTGTCGCCG
>DAIMKE010000725.1:0-4072 GCA_036721875.1 Bradyrhizobium sp.
GGCCTGCGATCGTGCTCGCCAGCAGCAGCGACAGCATGATCATGACGGCCGAGGCCACGCCGCCGACCTTGAGGATCGCCAGACGTTCGGCCGTCACCATCTGGTCGATGTCGTCGCCCTGCGTCGACAACATCAGCGAACCATGCACGGCGCGGAACCGCTGCACCGGCACCGCGACCGATACGATCACCTCGCCGCGGTCGTTGACGCGCACCATGCTGCTCTTGACGCCGTCGAGCGCTTGCACGACCTCTTCGTAGCCCTTGCCGTTTTCCGGACCGAGTTCGCGATAGAGCGGCAGGTCGCCGCGGTTGAGCCAGGTGCGCACCGAGATCGTGGCGCGCTCGACGAAGCCGGGTTTCTCCGTCGTCGGCGGCGGCAGTTCAAAGCGCAGCACGTCGCCCCGGCCATACAGATTGCGGCTGTCGAGGATCATGCCGCCATCGCCGCCATAGATGCGGGCGCGCGTCTTGGTCGGCGAGATCAGCCGCCGCAGCACCGGCGCGACCCGCTCCGGATTGATCGGGAAATCCAGCCCGGAAGATTCGTCCGGCGCGCCGTAGCTTTCGCCCGGCTTGAGGTCGAGCAGACGGTCCGGATCGATGGTGATGGTATTGGTTTCGACGGTGGCGGATGCGGCAATGGCGCCGGCGATGATCTCGGCCTGCACCAGCAGGCTCTGCGCGCGGGCGTCGATCAGGCCGGCGCGGAACTGCGACAGGTAGAGAATGCTCGCCACCAGAGCGACGAGGCCCGCCAGGTTGAGCGAGACGATGCGGCGCGTGAGGCTGGAGAAGGAAAGCGCAAAGAAGAATTGCCCGGCCCGCCGCATCCAGCCGAGCGGCCGCCGCCAACCGGTGTCGCGCGGACTATCGTCGGCAACACGGTCCCGGTCGAGGGAGTCCGAAGCATCCTCGTGGTTCAGGCCCGGATCGGGTTGCGTTCGATCTAGCAATAGCTGGCTGCCCCGTTGTGATGCGCCGCTTCGTCGTTCTGCGTCGCACGTGCGGATGTGTCAGACGGCACCCCGCACGTTATCCTTCAAGCATGACGGCCGGACAAGCGCCTGGCGCCTGTACCGGAACCGTCCGCACTGTCCGGATCAGGCTTCCTTGAAACGATAGCCGACGCCGTACAGCGTCTCGATCATCTCGAAGTCGTCGTCCACCACCTTGAACTTCTTGCGCAGCCGCTTGATGTGGCTGTCGATGGTGCGGTCGTCGACATAGACCTGATCGTCATAGGCCGCGTCCATCAGCGCGTTGCGGCTCTTTACGACACCGGGGCGGGTCGCCAGCGCCTGCAGGATCAGGAACTCGGTCACGGTCAGGGTCACCGGCTCGTTTTTCCAGGTGCAGGTATGGCGTTCCGGATCCATCCGCAGCAGGCCGCGGTCCAGGGCGCGCGCATCCGGCTCTTTCGGTACGGCGGTCGGATCCTTGGGCTGGCCCCGGCGCAGCACGGCCTTGACGCGCTCCACCAGCAGACGCTGTGAAAACGGCTTGCGGATGAAATCGTCGGCGCCCATCTTGAGGCCGAACAATTCGTCGATTTCCTCATCCTTGGAGGTCAGGAAGATCACCGGCAGATCGGATTTCTGCCGCAGCCGCCGCAGCGTCTCCATGCCGTCCATCCTTGGCATCTTGATGTCGAGGATCGCCAGGTCCGGCGGCGAGGTACGGAATCCGTCCAGGGCTGATGCACCATCCGTGTAGGTCATGATGCGATAGCCTTCGGCTTCGAGCGCGATCGAGACGGAAGTGAGGATGTTGCGGTCATCGTCGACCAAGGCGATTGTGGGCATGAGCCTGCTTTCAGAATGAGAGTGGCTTAAACGGCGGGCGATCGAGCGGTGCGCCGAATAAATTGGCTACTTACGCGGTCAACGAGCAATGCAAGCTGGGCTGAAGTGTGACCGAGTTCCGCAAAAACGCCTCCGCGGACGCCGAGTACCTCATATAGCACCCTCTTCGGCCGAGAAAAAAGGCCCTTTTTGCAATAAGATGGCCTGAAAGGAACCCATGCAACCGACCGCTGATTTCAACGCTTCCAGATTATCCCGCTCGCTGCTCCGGCGGAGCCGGCAGGGGGCCCTGGCGACGCTGATGGCCGGGAGCGGTGATCCCTACTGTTCGCTGGTCAACGTCGCCAGCCACGCCGATGGATCGCCGATCCTGCTGATTTCCCGGCTGGCGCTGCATACGAAGAATATCCTCGCCGATGGTCGCGTGTCGCTGATGCTGGACGAACGCGTTGCCGGCGATCCGCTGGAGGGTGCGCGGATCATGCTGGCCGGCCGGGCCGAGGAGGCCGAGGGCGAGACCGCGAAGGTCCTGCGCCGGCGTTACCTCAATGCCCATCCGTCCGCGGAAGCGTTCGTGGACTTCAAGGATTTTGCGTTCTTTCTAATAGTGCCGGCCGGCCTGCATCTGGTTGCCGGCTTCGGCCGCATCATCGACCTCGAGCCCTCGCAGTTTCTGACCGAGATCGGGGATGCCGGCGGATTGCTGGAGGCCGAGCAGGGCGCGATCGAACACATGAACGAGGATCACCGCGAGGCGATGAACCTCTACGCCACCAGGCTGCTGGGGGCCGAGCCCGCCGACTGGTCCTGCACCGGCTGCGACTCCGACGGCATGGATATGCAGGCCGGCAGCGTCACGCTGCGGCTCGATTTTCGGATTGGAATTGCGCAAAATGCTGGTGCGGCTGGCGGGCGAGGCGCGGTCCAAGGAATGATAGGCAACGATAAGCAATGACAGGGAAGGGCTATGGCTGCGGGCTGTGCCTCACGCTGCCGCGGGTCAGGCACTGAACGCGTTGGCGAGTCACCGCCTGCAGAACCCATCTTCATCCAGCGGATTATTTTTCCATGCTGCAGTGCAGCAACTTGTTGGTTGGCCACTAGCGGCGACGGATGGTCGCGCAACCACCACGGCAAATGGACGAAAAGCGGCGCAGCAATCGTTTGCGCGAGATCAAGGCCCATCTTTTGCAAATAACCAAAACATGCGGATCGGCTTGGCAAGCACGGCGTTCATCAGTATTAGGTCGCCGGACCGGGGCCGGAAGGCTATATTCAGGGGTCACCGCGACAGAGCGCGTCAAGCGACAGCGCGAAATTCGAGTAACGCGGGTTCGAGGAGGAGTCTTCGTGCAAGAGACGGGTCTACGCAACGGTGCCTTCGGCGCCGACAAATTTGGCTTAAAGAATCTCAAGACGGTGCACTGGAACCTCGGTGCGCCGCAGCTCTATCAATATTCGCTCGCGAAGGGTGAGGCCGTGCTTTCGGCCGATGGCGCCCTGTGTGCGGATACAGGCGAATTCACCGGCCGCAGCCCCAAGGACAAGTTCACGGTGCGCGACGCCACCACCGACAAGAACATGTGGTGGGCTGGCAACCAGTCGATCACAGCCGAGCAGTTCTCCGCGCTTTATGCCGACTTCCTCAAGCATGCCGAAGGCATGACGCTGTACGCGCAGGATCTCTACGGCGGCGCCGATCCGAGCTTCCAGATCAAGACGCGAGTTTTCACCGAGCTCGCCTGGCACTCGCTGTTCATCCGCACGCTGCTGATCCGCCCCGAGGCCTCGGTGCTCCGCGATTTCGTGCCGGAGTTGACCATCATCGACCTGCCGAGTTTCCGCGCCGATCCCAAACGTCATGGCGTGCGCTCCGAGAACGTCGTTGCGATCGATTTCGCCCGCAAGATCGTCCTGATCGGCGGGTCTTATTATGCCGGCGAAATGAAGAAGTCGGTCTTCACCACGCTGAACTACTATCTGCCCGCCAAGGGCGTGATGCCGATGCACTGCTCGGCCAATGTCGGGCCTGCGGGCGACACCGCGATCTTCTTCGGCCTGTCCGGCACCGGCAAAACCACGCTTTCGGCCGATCCCAATCGCACGCTGATCGGTGACGACGAGCATGGCTGGGGCAATGACGGCGTCTTCAATTTCGAAGGCGGCTGCTATGCCAAGTGCATCAAGCTGTCGAAGGAAGCTGAGCCGCAAATCTTCGCTGCCAGCAACCGCTTCGGCGCCGTGCTGGAGAACGTGGTGCTCGATGAG
>DAIMKE010000726.1:0-4068 GCA_036721875.1 Bradyrhizobium sp.
ATCGCCTCGACAGCATGCTTGCAGCGGCTCGGCCTGCAAGAGGGCGAGGCCATCATCCATCCCTGGATCAACAAGGCGCTGGAGAAGGCGCAGCAGAAGGTCGAAGCCCGCAACTTCGACATCCGCAAGAACCTGCTCAAGTTCGACAACGTCCAGAACGACCAGCGCAAGGTGATCTTCGACCAGCGCATCGACCTGATGAAGGACGAGAGCGTCGCCGAGACCGTCGCCGACATGCGCCACGCGTTCGTCGACGACGTCGTGGCGAAACACGTGCCCGAGCATGCCTATGCCGAGCAGTGGGATGTCGCCGGCCTGAAGGAAGAGCTGAAGCGCGTGCTGGACGTCGACCTGCCGGTCGACGAATGGGCCAAGGAAGAAGGCATCGCCGACGAGGAATTGCTGGCGCGCATCGAGAAGCATGTCGACGAGCACATGGCGGCCAAGGTCGCGCAATGGGGCCCCGACGTGATGCGCTACGTCGAGAAGACCATCCTGCTGCAGACCCTGGACCACCTCTGGCGCGAGCATCTGATCATGCTCGATCATCTGCGCCAGGTGATCGGCCTGCGCGGCTACGGCCAGCGCGATCCGTTGCAGGAATACAAGTCGGAGGCGTTCAGCCTGTTCGAGGCGATGATCGCGCATTTGCGCGAGGCGGTGACGGCGCAACTAATGCGCGTCGAGATCGTGCCGCCGGAAGAACAGCAGCCGGTTCTGCCGCCGATGGAAGCACACAAGCTCGATCCCAACACCGGCGAAGACGAGATGGCGTTCGCCAGCGCCTCACTGGTGCCGCAGGCCGGCGCCGTCGACCGCGATCCCAAGAACCCCGCAAGCTGGGGCAAGGTCGGCCGCAACGAGGATTGCCCCTGCGGTTCCGGCAAGAAGTACAAGCACTGTCACGGGCGGTACGCCTGAGCTTGGGCTAAAGGACCGTAAGGCGCAGCAACCATTAAGTCCTCATGGTGAGGAGGCGCGTAGCGCCGTCTCGAACCATGAGGCCCGGCCAGTGCCATTCATCCTTCGAGACGCCGCTTTGCGGCTCCTCAGGATGAGGTCGTGCACTTTGTAAGGCTTGCAACGATGCCCACCACGCAAAGGTTTGCTTGGTGCCGGGCCGGCTTCCGCATTGTTGAACCGCGGCCCGCGAGCCGCGGCTCACCATGAGCCCAGCGCAGTCACGAAATCGAACAGGGAATTCCTACCTCACCGCCCCGAAGCGGCTGTCGAACGAGTTCGGCGGCACGATCGGTGCGGAACCGGCGACCTGATTGCTCTTCGCCGCCGCGGCCGGGGCGGGGCTATCCGGTACCGACGGCTTCAGCGGCGGACGGCTGGCGGCCTGCT
Source organism: Bradyrhizobium sp. (assembly GCA_036721875.1). Classification (GTDB taxonomy): domain Bacteria; phylum Pseudomonadota; class Alphaproteobacteria; order Rhizobiales; family Xanthobacteraceae; genus Bradyrhizobium. The sequence goes on from DAIMKE010000726.1 coordinate 1,351, forward strand.
TGGTGTCGGGCTTAGGCGCAGTGGTCTTCGGCGCGGACGCTTCCGGACGCGGCGGCTCGGGCCGCTTGGCGGCTTCCTTCGGCTTCGAAGGCGGCGTGCTGGCAGTGGCATCGGCCGCGCTGCCGAAGCCGACTTTACGTTTCAGGTTGGCGAACCATCCGTCATTCTCGGCAGTCGGGGCTGCATTGGCGACCCGCGTCGGTGCGGGGGCTGCCTGAGCAGGAGCGGGTGCCGGCGCTGCGGCAAGCTTCGGCGGTTCCGGCGTACCCATCAACAGGCTCTCGGAGGGCGCCTTGGGCGGATTGACGTGGGAGGGAACGGTGCCGGGGGCGCGCGCCAGCAGCGACATGGAGCCGTCGCCCGCTTCCGAAAGGCCAGTGGTGGCTTCGGGTACGCGTGCGGCGAACACCCGATGCATGCCGCCATCGATGCCAGGGTTGAGTCGCGCCACCGGCGTTCCCTTGGCGATCAGCCTGGCGGTTTCGGCGATGTCGGTTGCCTGCTTCTCGCGCACGGCTTCGACGATCTCGTCGGAAACCGCGTAATCCGGGCATTTGGCCGAGGCGTCGAACACGAGATCACGCGTGGCGCCCGGCTTCTTGATCGCGTCGAAGACGTATTTCTTCTCGCAGAAATCGACCTTCGGCTCCTGCCGCGTCACCTCGAAATGATCGTTGCCATCCTTGATCATCTTCCAGAACGGCATGTTCGGGTTGTTGCGATGCTTGGCCAAATTGACCGGCGTCATCTTGAACGGATAGGCCTGCAGCTGGAACTGCTTCTGGCCGCCGAAGAAGGATTCGCGGCCGAGCGAATAGATCTCCGCAATCTGCTCGTCAGTCATCGCGTAACAGCCGCGCGAGGAACAGTCGCCGTGCACCATCAATTGCGAGCCGGTGCGGCCGAGCGCCTTGTCGAACGCGTTCGGGTAGCCGGTGTTGAATGAGAGGTAATAGGCCGACTGCGGATTCATTTGCGCCGGCGAAATCGAATAGAAGCCTTCCGGCGCCTGACGGTCGCCCTCGCGGACCTTGGGGCCGAGATCGCCGGACCAGCGGCAGATCGGGTAGGTCTTGAGCAGCGCGAAGCGGCCCGAGCGGTCCTGCTTCCAGATCTCCAGTTCCGCTTCCTGCTTGAACAGGCGGACCAGGATCGGCGACTGCAGGTCCATATTCTTCGCCGTCATGTCGGCGATCAGTTTTGGCGGGACGGGTTGGTTGGCCTTGGCGTTGTTGGCCAGCGAGAGATCGTCGCCCTTGCAGCCGGCCAGCACCAGACCGGCTGCAAGGGCAGCCGAAGTTGCGAGCGCGCGAACCAGCGAGCGATTGTCCAAAGGCTTAAGCTCCACACCCTCCGGGCAATTCCGCACCCCAAATCACAGCGGCACGCCCTGAAGCCATTGTCTAAAATCTTACCCTTTGCCCCAGCGCGCCGCAACCCGAACGGGACAGGTCCGCCAGTCCCACGGCAGGCATGGTCAATCAAAGTTTAAAGACCGTGGTCGGGGCCTAATTAGGGCCAAATCCAACGATTGAGGAAAAAGGGAGGCACGGTTGGGAATACCGCCTGCGGCCTCACGAGGGGGAGATGGCTTGCAACGGGTCAGCCCCAAGTCAGCCCAGGCCAGCTCAGGTCAACCGAGCTTGCGGCCGATATCGAGGAATTTTTGCCGCCGCTGCCGCCGGATGCCGTCGGCATCGAGGTTGCGGAGGTCGTTGAAGGCTTGGGCGATGGCGTCGCCGGTTGCCGATATCATCGCGGCCGGATCGCGGTGGGCGCCCCCAGGGGGCTCCTTGAGAATCTGGTCGATCACGCCGAATCGCAGCATGTCCTGCGCGGTGATCTTCATGCTGGTCGCGGCTTCCTGGGCCTTGGTGCCGTCACGCCACAGGATCGAGGAGGCGGCCTCCGGCGAGATCACGCTGTAGATGGCGTGTTCGAACATCAGCACGCGGTTGGCTGTGGTGATCGCGATGGCGCCGCCCGACATGCCTTCGCCCGTGATGATTGCGACATTGGGCACGCCCAGCGACAGGCAGGCATCGGTGGACCGCGCGATCGCTTCCGCCTGTCCGCGTTCCTCGGCGCCGATGCCGGGATAGGCGCCGGCCGAATCGACGATCGACAGCACGGGAATGCCGAACCGGTCGGCCATCTCCATCAGCCTGACCGCCTTGCGATAGCCTTCGGGGCGGGCCATGCCGAAATTGTGCTTGATGCGGCCTTCGGTGGTGGCGCCCTTTTCCTGGCCGACCACGCAGATGCTCTCACCGCGGAAGCGGCCGAAGCCGCCCACCAGCGCCTCGTCCTCGCCGAACTTGCGGTCGCCCGCCATCGGCGTGAATTCAGTGACCAGGGTGTTGATGAAATCGGTGAAGTGCGGGCGCTGCGGATGGCGCGCCACCAGCGTCTTCTGCCACGGCGTCAGGTTGGTGTAGAGGTCGGCCAGCGCCTGCGACGCCTTGTCCTCGATGCGCGAAATCTCATCGCCGATGTCGCTGCCCGACGCGGCGAGCGCGCGCAGTTCATCGACCTTGGCCTCGAGTTCGGCGACGGGTTTTTCGAAGTCGAGATAGCTGCGCATCTGGTCCGGCATCAAAACAATATAGGTAACAACCTGCGTGGAGGCGAAGCGTTTCGATTCGCTGCGGGAAAGCACGCATCTTCAATGATTTAGCGCGGCCTCGGTCCGGTATTCCCGGTTGGCCGAAGGCGCGC
>DAIMKE010000727.1:0-4066 GCA_036721875.1 Bradyrhizobium sp.
ATCGTAGTGCGGCGTTCGGCGAGCGCCGTCTCCTCGCCGTCCCTGGGCTTCAGCGTCTTCAGCTCGTCGGCGGCATGGCGCAGATAGTCCGCCTCGCGGGCGGCGCGCTCCATGCTGGCGCGATGCTCGTCGAGCGCTTGATTCGCGGTCCGCCGCGCTTCCCACAATGATTCGAGCGCCGCGACTTCCTTCTCCAGCCCGGCAAAAGCATCGAGCAACTGCCGGTGCGTCGAGGCATCGACCAGCGCACGCTCATCATGTTGGCCGTGAATCTCCACCAGCGCGGCGCCAACCGCTTTCAGGGTCTGCACGCTGATCGACTGGTCGTTGATGAAGGCGCGGGTGCGGCCGTCGGCCAACTGCACGCGACGGAGAATCATCTCACCGGTATCGTCGAGACCGTTCTCGGAGAGGATCCTTGCGGCCGGATGCCCCTTGGGGATGTCGAACGTCGCGGTCACCTGCCCCTGCTCGGCACCATGGCGGACGAGACCCGAATCGCCGCGGCCGCCGAGCGCCAGCGCGAATGCATCGAGCAGGATAGATTTGCCCGCGCCGGTCTCGCCGGTCAGCACCGCGAGGCCACGGGAAAATTCAATATCGAGCCGTTCGATCAGGACGATGTCACGGATCGACAGACGGGCCAGCATGCCAAGTAAATTCCTAGTCGAAAATTCCTAGCCGAGACCCATCTTCTTGAAGGCCCTGGAAATATAGGAGCCCTTGTTCTCGCTCGGCTCGAGACCGCCCGACTTTACAAGATTATAGGCTTCCTTGTACCAGCGGCTGTCAGGAAAGTTGTGCCCAAGTACGGCTGCCGCCGTCTGCGCCTCGCCGACGATGCCGATCGACATATAGGCTTCCGTCAGCCGCGCCAGCGCCTCCTCGACATGCCGCGTGGTCTGGTAGCGGGTGACGACCGTCTTGAAGCGGTTGATGGCGGCGGTGTAGTCGCGCTTTTGCATGTAGTAGCGGCCGACATCCATTTCCTTGCCGGCGAGCTGGTCGCGCGCGCCCTCGAGCTTGGCCTTGGCGGAGGTCGCATATTCCGAGGTCGGATATTTGCGAATCACCTCTTCCAGCGCCGCGATCGCCTTTTCGGTGCGGCCCTGGTCGCGGGAGATGTCCGGGATCTGGTCATAATGCGAAGCGGCGATCAGATACTGCGCGTAGGCAGCATCGGAACTGCCGGGATGCAGCGTGACGTAGCGGGTCGCGGCGCCGATGCAGCTGTCATAGTCGCCGGAGTTGTAGAAGGAATAGGCCGACATCAGCAGCGATTTTCGCGCCCAGTCCGAATAAGGATGCTGGCGATCGACTTCCTCGAATTTCTTCGAGGCCGCCTTGTTATCCTTGCGCTGGTTCATCAGGTACAAGCCCTCATTGTAGAGCTTGTCCGCCGGCTCCTCGACGAAGGTGTCGTCCTTGGCGGTGAACTTGTCCCACAGCGCGCCCGTGCCGCATCCGCCGAGAGGGATTGCCAGCACGATCAGGCCCGCCGCCAGCCGCAGCGCGCGAAAGGAAGTGCGTTGTTCGAGCGTCATGCGCTGTGCCGACATAAAAATGAGACGCCTCTGGTGCGGATGGTAACGGAACCGGTCCGTCGATGAACCGCGGTCATGGACACAACTCCCCGCCCGTGTCGGCTGTATCGTGCCAACGCGGGCCTGTGTAGCCGAAAAGTGGTCCCTAACCAACCGAATACGCAGGCAATTCGCCGGGATTAAGGCGGCAGGAAACCGTCGTTACCAATTGTGGTTACTGGGGAAATTGGAACTGCCGGGCTGTGGACAGCTCAGGGCATTTCGAAGAAGTGAACGTCCGGACATTTCGAAAACGAAAGTCTGGACATTTCGAAAACGAAAGTCCGGACATTTCGAAAACGAAAGTCAGGACACGTCCGGGCCGTAGGCCGGGGCGACCATGCCGCCGACCATGCCCGCACCGGCCTCGACCTGGCTGCGGGGACGGCGCGCCGGCTCGCTGTCGGCCACCCGCCAGGCGCTGCGATCGGCCAGCAGGGCCGTCAGAACGGCATGGTTCAGCTTGTGGCCGCCGCGCACCGAGCGGTAGGCGCCGAGCATCGGCAATCCGGCCAGAGCGAGATCGCCGATGGCATCCAGCACCTTGTGGCGGACGCATTCATCGCGGTAGCGCAGCCCTTCCGGATTGAGCAGCAGTTCGTCATCGAAAACCACGGAGTTCTCGAACGAGGCGCCGAGCGCGAAGCCCGCTTTCCACAGCCGCGCGGTGTCGTTCATGAAGCCGAAGGTCCGGGCGCGGCAAACTTCGCGGCGGAAGCTTTCGGGGCTGAGATCGAGCGAGAAATTCTGGCGGCCGATCACAGGATTGGCGAAATCGATTTCGATCTCGGCGCGGAAGCCGCCGGCATGGGGACGCAGTTCGCCGAAGCTATCGCCGATCGCGACCTGCACCGGCTTCAGCACCTGGATGAAACGGCGGGCGGCGGACTGGGTCGCGATGCCGGCCTGATCGATGGCGGCGACGAAGGCAGCCGCACTGCCATCCATGATCGGAACTTCGGGACCGTCGATTTCGATGGTGGCGTTGTCGACGCCCATGCCGCGCAAGGCAGCGAGCACGTGCTCGGCGGTGGAAACCAGCGGACCTTCCCGATCGCCCAGAACGGTCGCGAGGTCGGTGGCGATGACGGATGAAGCAAGCGCGGGAACTTCGCGGTCGGCATCATCGAGGCCGGTGCGGACAAAAATAAAACCCGCATCGACTGGTGCAGGCCCGAGCGTAAGGCTGACAGGTAAACCAGAGTGAACGCCGACACCCGTCACGGTGGCTTGCGACCGAAGCGTGGTTTGACGGCTGAATTTCATTCGTAATCGCCCACTACCCGACTTAACCCAAAGACTGGAACCGCGCTTTCGCGTCGATTCGCGCTCTAGGCATCCCCAAGTCACGGCAGACCATAATCACTGCCCCTAAGCGCACAACTCACGCTTTTTTACGGATTGTTACCCTATCTCTGCCGCATTCGCGCCAAGTGTTCATCAAATTTTGGCGTTGCCACACAGCTTATCCACGCCAATAGTTTACGACGAAATACATAATTAATGATTTAAAATCAGTTGGTTGCGCGGACGGTCAGGGAGCCTCTCCGCACAACAGAAAAGGGCCCCAACTGTGTCAGCGGGGCCCTCTCCGGTCGTCGGAATTGTAACAAACTTCAGTTTGCCTGCCGCCTCAGGAAGGCGGGGATATCAAGATGGTCGTCGCCCTGTGGCCCCGGGGCAACAGGTGCGGGGCGGCCATGGACGTCCAGACCCTGCGGCGCCGGGCGCTTTGCATACTCCGATACTGGGTCATGATTCGCCATTTGCTGCGCAACCGTGCGCTGCGGCTTGCGCTCGGGAAGCGGCGCCATGGCAGGTCCGGAGGCACGGGCCGCGATCGGCGGCTCGCTCTCCTCGTCACGGCGGCCAAGGCCGACATTGGCGAGGCGTTGCAGCAGCGACAGCTTGGACTTCTGTGGATGCTCCTCATCGGCATGGGCCTGCCGGATTTCGGCCTGCGCCGGCATCGGCAGATCCTCGAACTTGGGCATCCGCGGGGTCCGCAGCGGCGCACGCTCGGCCGCCTGCGGGATGAAGGTTTCCGGCGGCGCGGCCGGCTCCACCGGCTCGGCGCGGGCGGCTTCCTTGTGCGGATCAGGGAACAGCGACGGCTTCTGGGCGATCGGGCGGACCGTAACGTCGCCATAGGACGCGGGCTGGATCGGGGCCTGCTGTGCGGGTTCCGGCGAGACCGCCGCGGCGATCGCGGCAAGTGCGGCGCGCTCGACATTGCGCGGCGGTGCGCCGGGCGGCGTAGCAGCCGCGGCCAGCGCCTGTGCCTGCTGCGCAACCGCCGGCTCGAGCTTCTGGGCGCGTTCGGCCAGGCGGGCATTGTCCGCGCGCAGCCGCGCGGTCAGTTCGGCCAGCCGGTTGTCCGGCGACGCGGGAGCAGCGGGGGTGGCCACGGGGGCTGCAACAGCCGACGCGGCGGTCTGGTTGCGCGCGATTTGCGCCTGCTCGATGCCGGTGGCCACGACGGA
>DAIMKE010000728.1:0-2825 GCA_036721875.1 Bradyrhizobium sp.
CGGTAAGTGTGTCTCACACCACCGGCTTCACGCCCGGCAGCGCCGTGACCAGACCGCGGAATTTCGTGCCGCGGATTTCGAAATTGCGGTACTGGTCGAACGAGGCGCACGCCGGCGACAGCAGCACCACGGGATCGGCGAGCCCGGAGGCTTCGGCGTCGCGCGCGGCGTTTGCGACCGCGACATCGAGCGTCTCCGAAATCTCGTGCGGCACCCGTTCGCCGAGCGTGCCGGAAAACTCCTGCGCGGCCTCGCCGATCAGGTAGGCCTTGCGGATACGCGGGAAGTATTCGGCCAACCCGGTGATGCCACCCTGCTTCGGCTTGCCGCCCGCGATCCAGAAGATGTCGCCAAAGGACGACAGCGCGTGCGCCGCTGCATCCGCATTGGTGCCTTTGGAGTCGTTGACGAACAGCACGTTGCCGCGGCGGCCGACCTGCTCCATGCGGTGCGCGAGGCCTGGAAAGCTGCGCAGGCCGCTCTGCAAAGTATCCGCGGGGATATCCATCGCCAGCGCGCAGGCCGCAGCAGATGCGGCATTCTGCGCATTGTGCAGGCCGCGCAGCGAACCGATGCCGCCCAGCCTTGCGATTTCGCTGCGCGCGCCACCGGAGGCCTGCACGACGGTCTCGCGCTCGACATAGATGCCGTCGGGCAGCGGGTTCTTGACGGAGATCCGAACCACCCGCTTGCCGGCCTGGTCGAGCCGGTCGGCGATGTTGCGGCACCAGCCGTCGTCGACACCGACGATCGAGGTACCCTGCGGCTGCACGCCGGCGACCAGCCGTGCCTTGACGGCTGCATAGTGCTCCAGTGTGCCGTGGCGATCGATGTGGTCTTCGCTGACGTTGAGCAGAATGCCGACGGACGGATCGAGCGACGGCGCAAGATCGATCTGGTACGACGACATCTCGACCACATGCACCCGCCCCATCCGCGGCGGCTCCAGCGACAGGATCGCGGTGCCGATGTTGCCGCCCATCTGGGCGTCGTAGCCGGCGACCTTCATTAGATGCGCGATCAGCGCGGTCGTGGTCGACTTGCCGTTGGTCCCGGTAATCGCAACGAACGGCGCATCCGGCGCGTGACGGCGTCGTTCGCGGCAGAACAATTCGATATCGCCGATCACCTCACAACCGGCCTGTTGCGCCATCAGCACCGACCAGTGCGGCGCCGGATGAGTCAGCGGCGCGCCGGGCGTCAGAATGAGAGCCGAAAAATTCGCCCACGATACCGTGCGCAGATCGGCAGTGGTGAAACCGGCCTGCGCCGCCTTGGCGACATTCTCGGTGCTGTCATCGCCGGCGATCACTTCCGCGCCGCCCGCCTTCAGGGCATGGCAGCTCGCAAGACCGGAGCCGCCGAGGCCGAACACGGCGACCGTCTTGCCGGCGAAGGAGGTGACGGGGATCATAATGGGATGACCATCACCGCAGCTTCAGCGTGGAGAGGCCGGCCAGCGCCAGCATCACCGAAATGATCCAGAACCGGATGACGATCTGCGGCTCGGTCCAGCCCTTCTGCTCGAAATGATGATGCAGCGGCGCCATCCGGAACACGCGTTTTCCGGTCAGCTTGAACGAGGCCACCTGCACGATCACGGAGACGGCTTCCAGCACGAACAACCCGCCGATCACGGCGAGCACGATCTCGTGCTTCACAGCAACCGCCGTCGCACCCAGCATGCCGCCGAGCGCCAGCGAGCCGGTATCGCCCATGAAGATCGAGGCCGGCGGCGCGTTGAACCACAGGAAGCCCAATCCCGCACCGAGCACCGCGCCGCACAGCACGGCGAGTTCGCCGGTGCCGGCGACATACCGGATCTGCAAATAGTCCGAGAACACCGCGTTACCCGTGAGGTACGAGATCATGCCGAAGCTCGCGGCCGCGATCATGACCGGCACGATCGCGAGACCGTCGAGGCCGTCGGTCAGGTTCACGGCGTTGCCGGCGCCGACGATGACGAACGCGCCGAAGATCACGAAGAACCAGCCGAAATTGAACACCATGTCCTTCAGGAAGGGGATGGCCAGCGAGGTCGAGGAGACATCGCGGCCGAGGCGCACCAGCGCGTAGCAGGCGGCGAGCGCAATCACCGCCTCGATCGTCAGCCGAAGCTTGCCGGCGAAGCCGCTATGGGTCTGCTTCGTCACCTTCAGATAGTCGTCGTAGAAACCGACGAAGCCGAAGCCGAGCGTCACGGCGAGCACGATCCAGACATAGGGGTTGAGCGGATTGGCCCACAGCAGCGTCGAGACCACGAGGCCCGACAGGATCATCAGGCCGCCCATGGTCGGCGTGCCCTTCTTGGAGATCAGATGCGATTGCGGGCCGTCGGTGCGGATCGGCTGGCCCTTGCCCTGTCGAAGCCGCAGATGATCGATGATCCAGGGTCCGAACAGAAACACGAACAGCGCGCCCGTCACCATCGCGCCGCCGGTGCGGAAGGTGATGTAGCGAAACACGTTGAACGCGCCACGGAAGATACCGAAACCGGGAACGGTGTTGGAAAGCTCGATCAGCCAGTAAAACATTCAGTATGCCCTATCACGCGGCCTGGTTGCGCGCCGTCTTTGGCGGGAAGCGTTCCCTGAACGTCTGTCGTTCCGGGAACGTCTTGATAATCGTTTTCATCCTCAAACCAAGCAAATCTTGGTCATCGACGGGGGATTGACGAATCGCCGTGCGAAAACAATGCGTCGCAGCTTGGCCAGTTTACGCCTTTGCCTGCAAGGCAGCCAGCAGCCTTGGCACAAACTTGTTGACCCAGAACATCTTTTTGCTGCCCTTGACCACCACGACGTCCCCATCCCTCAGCAAGGCGG
>DAIMKE010000728.1:2835-4063 GCA_036721875.1 Bradyrhizobium sp.
TTCCCGGGGATCGAGCGTGACGGGGTCTTCGTGCCAGCCCAGCGCCCGCTCCGCCGGCACCAGATCATAGAGATGGCGCATCAGCGGACCGACGCAGTAGACGCCATCGATATCGGGCAGATCGCCGGCGAGTTTGGTGTGGTAGGCGGGCGCATCGGCGCCGAGTTCCAGCATGTCGCCGAGAATGGCGATGCGCCGGCCGGCTTTCACCGGCCGCGCCTTCAGGCTGCCCAGCGCCGCCACCATGCTGGCCGGGTTGCCATTAAAGCTGTCGTCGATCACGGTGACGCCACAGGCCGTCTGCTCGACGCCGCGTCCCGTCATGATGCCGACCTGAGCAAGCACCTCTGCCAACGCCGCGACATCGAGACCTGCGGCATGTATCGAGGCCAGCGCCGCCAATGCGTTCTGCAGCCGGTGCGGCGCGCCCGGGGTCAGGCCGAACGCGACCTGCTTGCCGTTCACATCGGCCTCGACGTCCCAGCTTTCGCCCTGGGGAGAATGCTTCAGCTCCCGCACCTCGGCACCCTCGCCGAAGCGGATGATCCTGCCGCTCCATTCCGGCGCCTGGACATCCGCCGGCAGGACAAGCACGCCGTCTTTCGGCAGCCCTTGCGCGATGCTTATTTTCTCGCGGCGGATCGCCTCCAGGCTGCCAAGCTTTTCCAGGTGCACCGGCTGCACGTTGACCACCAGCGCCACCGTCGGCCTCGTCAGTTCGCTCAGCCGCGCGATTTCGCCGGTCTGGTTCATGCCCATTTCGACGACCCACGCACTCGCGTCGGGGTGGGCATTGCATAGCGTCAGCGGCACGCCCCAGAAATTGTTGAAGCTGGAGGGACTCGCATAGGCATCAGGATAGACGGCGAGGAATTCCTTGGTGCTGGTCTTGCCGGCGCTGCCGGTCAGACCGATCACCGGGCCATCGAAGCGCGCGCGGGCTGCGCGCGCGAGCCGCCACAGCCCATCGATCAGCGTGTCCTTTACGATGAGCTGGGGAACGCTGACGCCGTCGATGCGATGCGGAACGATCATCGCCACCGCGCCGGCGGCCTGCGCCTTGTCGGCAAATTCCCAGCCGTCGCGCGCGCTGGCGAAACTGGAGACGAAGCCGCCACTGGGCGTGCCGCTCAACGCCACGAAGAGACACCCCGGTTTCACCAGGCGGCTGTCCTGCGTGACGAAATCGATCGGCGTGTCAGGGTATTCTCCGGCGAGCCCGAGCGCG
>DAIMKE010000729.1:0-4061 GCA_036721875.1 Bradyrhizobium sp.
GTTTCCGAAGGCGCCCAAAGCACTCTCAGCCAGTCCCTTCGGTAACCCATCATCCACTCGACTAAGGTCAGGAGGGCCGCCGTTCCAAGCTCGCCACTCGCTAAGTCGCGAAGCGATTTCCTCTCCTTGGACGGACGGTCTCCGCTCCGCGGCCCCTGGCTGCCCATTGATCGCGTCGGCGTCGGCAACAGCCAGCGCGTGATCTCGGTTTGGTTGATGCCGCGCGACCGGAGCCCACTGCACCGTCTTGGCGTTTGCGACAATCCAGACACGGTTTCGCCTGTGCGGCGCGCCGGCGTGCCAAGCACCCACCACGAGCGGCCTCGCGGTGTAGTCTGCCGCTTCCAAGTCATCGAGTACCCGGTCAGCTCCGAGAGTTCGGAGACCAGGAACATTCTCAGCGATGACCCAATCTGGTCGGAGTTCTCGAATGAGCCGAGCGAATTCGTGCCAGAGACCACTTCGTTCGCCGTCGAGACCGGCGCCGCGGCCCGCTTGCGAAACGTCTTGGCAGGGGAAGCCGCCGGCGATGAGATCGACGGCAATTCCATTGGCAGCAAGGCGCTGCGCGGTGAGAGATCGGACGTCATTGAAGATCGGAACCTCGGGCCAGTGATGGGCAAGGACGCGCCGGCAGAAATCGTTGGCCTCGCAGAACGCGACGGTTCGCATTCCGGCTCGTTCGAGCCCGAGGCTGAAGCCGCCAATTCCGCTGAAGAGGTCGAGGACATTCATCTTTTCTTTCAATGCATCAATGGTGTCGTAGCGAGAACTGTTACGTCCCCAGCCCCATCGCATTTCCGAGCCACGTCACGACTGTGATCGCGCCGATCAAAAGCGGGATGGCAATGATCAGTGCGAGAAAATAGATAATCAGAATGGCAGGCGTCATCAGTCCCCACATGGACTATCTCCCTTCAAGACTTGAATACGCGCAGCAAAGCGCGGTATGCGAAATTCAAGATCGAAACGACGCCGACACAGAAGACGATCAAGATGATCGCGATGATAGTTTGGTTGATGACCGGCTGGCTGATCATCGCAGCACCGCACAGACTGCGCCGATGAAGATCAACACGACTCCAACAGCCCATGTCGGCGGGCCGAACAGAAGCATCACGCCCAGGAAGATGATGACGAGGGGCATTACGCCACCTCGATCTCGAGCGGGCGCTCTGCCTTCGTCGGCATCCCGAACACGTTGCAGACGCGGACGATGATCTCGCGCAGCTCCATTTCTTCATCTTCGGAGAGCTTGCCGCTCGAGGCGGCCTTCTCAGCCGAGACGATGATCGCCGACACGGCGAGGAGTTGGCGAAGGCTCGGCTCTGGATCGCAGGGCAGGGAGAGGATGACGGAGGTCATGCGACACCCCGCACCAGCGACCGAGCAGCGCGCGTGCCGAGGTGAAGCTCGACAAGCTTAAAGAACGCGTGGCTGTAGTCGGCGCCTTCGTGAACGCGCTTCTCAGCGGCTTCGCGCACGATGCGCTCGGTGACGTCGCGGCCCGTGCCGCATTCGATCACCTGGAGCAGGGTCTCGAACTGGACGTCAGCGATGTCCTTGACCGTGCCGGCCCAAGTCGTGTCGCCGACATTGCGCTCGGGCGTGTACGGGTCGTCGTGCAGGCCGCAGACAACGACATAAAAGGGGCCGCAGAAGCGGCCGGCGGCGATCTGGCGAAGGTTGGAACTTGGTAGTTGCTGCTGTGTGGTCATGCGGTGCTCCCCGATCTGTTGGGGAACACAATACCTAAATTTGGGTAGGTGTCAACCTAAAAATAGGTGGATGCAGCTTTAGCCGACTTTCCGGCCTTTCTTAAGCGATTTCGCAAGCTTAGAGAACGTTTCGGAAACCTCGGCCCGCTGCTCGAATCCGAGATCACGATAAATTTCTGCAACTTCATGGTCGGCGAGCAGGCGCAAGCCGGTTTCTTTTTCTCCCGACCCATAGAGTAACCAGTCGGTCGATGTACGAAGGGCCTCGACTAGCGGCAGGACTTGTTTTGCTGGCTTCTTGGCCTTTCCCTGCTCAATCCAGCCGATGTTGGATTGGCTCTGCCTAGAACTTTTGGCTAATTCGGCCTGGCTCAAGCCGAGCTCAATGCGGCGCGCACGCACCCGCTTTCCGAACTCTATTGGGTCAATTTCCTGCCGATCCATAGGGGAAATGCTACCAAAATCTCGGTTGGCCGTCCCCCACAGATTTTTAGGTTGCATTCCACCTAAATTTGGGTATCTTGGGCCCATGTCAGCAACCGAAGCACTCAAACGAGCTTGCGAAGTCGCCGGGGGCCAAAAGCCCTTGGCAGACCGTATCGGCACCACGCAGTCGCAAGTCTGGTATTGGCTCTCTCGCTCTAAGCGAGGCGTCCCGGCCGAGTTCGTATTGCCGATCGAAAGAGAGACCGGCGTCTCTCGTTCCGAATTGCGCCCTGACCTCTGGCCCTCTGAGGCCCGCGCATGAATCATCCTCGCATCGTAAATGATGTTGTTCATTTTCCCCGCCGCCCGGCTGCTCTGGGTTCCTTAATCCATGTTGGTCCGCGCGGGATAAGCCTGCAACTAAAATCTTCATACCTCCGTCATAGTGCGGGGAAGGTGTCCTGTTCCGAAACAGGAACATGCGCGCGTTGTTCATCCGCGCGATCAGTTCAATCGAAATCGTCAGTTGTGTTGAGTGGGGGAGAGCGTTTGTCATGCGCACTGTTTACGGCAGCTCGGCTGCGGGGGCTAGAAAAGTCAGCGGACAAGTTCTGCAGGACGTCGGTCAAGATTCAGAATTTAAGCAAAATCAACGAGCCGAGCCGGACAGAATTGTCCGACCCATCACTCGCATCAACGGCCATCGGATCAGCTTTCGCGATCTTGCGCTCATGGCCTTCCCAAAAAAGACAGAAGCCAACCTTGCGTATGCGACCGGATACGACCCGCGCACATGCAGACGCTGGCTTGCAGATGACACAGAGCCGCCAGCCGAAGCACTCGGAGCCGTGCTCGCAGAGATCATGAAGCGGTTTCACCAGAGAGACTAGCCCGCTGCATCACATGTCGGGCCGAACATAGGAGGCAGGGAAATGAGACATTGGACACCAGAGCAAGACGCACAGTTGATGGAGCTGCGCAGTCAAGGGCTTCAGTATCGCAAAATTTTGCAAATCCTCGGTCGGTCCATTGGTGCTCTCGATCGGCGGCACCGGCTTCTGATCATGTCGGACGCTGCCCGTGCCGAGATGCGTGAACACAAGAACGAGCTTCGGCGCGTCAATCGCACTCACAATGATAGGGCTGCGCCCATCAACATTCCGAATGATGTTTGGGCCGAGCGCAACGCCAGGCTAACCGCACCTCGAACGGTGTCAGCCTCAATTCTTGGCGATCCCCCTCCCGGCTATTCAGCGCTGGACCGTAAACGCCAGGGAGTTGTTGTATGAGCTGGACCGACGAACAAATCGCTCAACTTCGCACCCTCCACAGCGAGGGCATATCCTTTTCCTTGATTGCCGAGCAGGTCGGGCACACGCGCAATTCCTGCATCGGCAAGGCTCGTCGGCTCGAACTCCCGATGCGCGTGACGCTGAAGTCAAAGAACGGCGAGCCAAAGCCCAAGGGGCAGAAGCGTCGTTACTTCAGCGTTGTCCGTGCCAACGGCAACACCGAGAAGCTTCGCGTTCTTGAAACCGTGCAGACGGATCTTCCGCTGTTCAAGTGTGATGTCGTCCCGCTCAACAAGTGCCTGGATGATTTGTTGGCAGGCGAGTGCCGATACGTCACAAACGATCCGCAAGACGGGGCACTTTACTGCGGACATCAAGTTTACAAGCGCTCGTATTGCCGCAACCATTTTGATCGTTGCTATGTCGAGCCGCACAAGCGATGGGGAGCCCCGTCATCGCCCGGATATCAAGCTCCTGCGACCAGACAGGCAAATCACTTAGGGTTGGTGGCATGACCATCATTCTTGGAATCGACCCAGGCATATCTGGTGCCGTCGCTTTTTACTTCCCCATGGTGCCATCGCGCATTGCGGTTGACGACGTCCCCGTAGCCGGCGGCGAGATC
>DAIMKE010000730.1:0-4056 GCA_036721875.1 Bradyrhizobium sp.
CCGCGGCACGGGCTTTTCCTGCCACTTCTGCCTGCTGCGGCCGAAGAGCCGCGGCAGCGTTTCGCTCGGAAGCAGCGATCCTTTTGCTCCGCCCCTGATCGACCCGAACTTCCTGGGCGAGGCCGACGATCTCGAAACCATGGTCGCGGGCTTCAAGACCACGCGGCGGCTGTTGGAAACGCCGGCGCTGCGCGCGCTGCAGAAAAAGGACATGTTCACCGAGGGCGTGCGCACCGACGACGACATTCGCAACCTGCTGCGCGCCCGCATCGATACCGTCTACCACCCGGTCGGCACCGCCAGGATGGGCGTGAACGACCCGATGGCCGTGGTCGATCCGAAGCTCAGGGTCTACGGCCTCGAAGGATTGCGCGTGGTCGATGCTTCAGTGATGCCGACGCTCGTCGGCGGCAACACCAATGCGCCTACGATCATGATCGGCGAGAAGGCCGCCGACATGATCAGGGCCGAGATGCGGGCGGGTTGATCAGATCACGCCATCCGATGAGGCCACGCCGTCTTTCTACTCCAGCAAGCTCGGCAGAAAGAGGCTGATCTTCGGAAACGCAACCAGCAGAACGACGACGAACAGATCGACGATAATGAAGCCGATGAGGCCGCGGAAGATCGTCGTCAGGGATACGCGGTCACCGACGACCGTCTTGATGACAAAGGCATTGAGCCCAACCGGCGGCGTCAGCAACCCGATTTCCAGGAGCATCACCACCAGCACACCCATCCAGATCAAGTCGAGGCCGACCGCCTTCCACATCGGCAGCAGGATCGGAAGCGTTATCAGCATGATGCCGATCGGATCAAGGAAGCATCCGAGGATGAGATAGATCACGGTCATGAAGGCGATCACGCCGTAGGGCCCGAGGTCCAGCGTACGCACCAGCCCGCCCATGAACTGTGGCAATCCGGCGATCGCGAGGAAGCGCGTCAGCAACACGGCACTGACGGCGATCAGGAATATCGAGGCGGCCGAATGGAGCGAATCAACGATGCTCTCGCTGAAATTCTTCCAGGTAACGCCGCCGCGCAGCAAGGCGATGGCAAGCGCACAGAATGCCCCGAACGCCGCCGCTTCTGTCGCCGTCGTCAAACCGCTGTAGATGCCGCCCATCACGCAAACGATCAGCGCCGGTATCGGCCATACCTTGAGCAGGATCGCGAGTTTCTCGCTGAGCGTCGGATGGTCGTCTGGTGGAGGCGCAGCTTCGGGCTTCAGCGTACACCAGCCGATGATGAAGATCGCAAACAGCGCTGCATTGAGCAGCCCGGGAAAAACGCCGGCCATCAGCAATTTTCCGATCGGCGTTTCGGTGTACCAGCCGAAGATCACAAAGCCGATGCTGGGCGGGATCATCGATCCGAGCGTTCCCGCGGCCGCGACCGTCGCGGTGGCCAGCGCAGGATCGTAGCGGTAGCGCAGCATTTCAGGGATCGCGAGCCGGCCCATCGCGGCGGCGGTCGCTACCGAGGAACCGGAAGCCGCCGCGAACAACGCCGATGCAAAATTCGCGGCAACCGCAAGGCCGCCGGGCAACCTCGCAAGCCACAGGCGCGCCGCGTCGAACAGCGAGGTCGTGAGCCCGCAGCGATACGCGATCGAACCCATCAGAAGGAACATCGGAATCGCCGAGAGATTCCAGCTTGCCGCAAACTCGAACGGCGTTGAGCCCGAAAGCTTCAGCGCAGTATCGAGACCGCGCAATGCCCAGATGCCGATGAACGAGGTGACGCCGAGCGCGACTGCGATCGGTACACGCAGGCCCATCAGCACGATCATGCCGGCGAGACAGAGAAACGCGAGCTGGATCGAACTCATTCCGGAGGTTCCTCAGATCGGATGATCGCCGAGCTTGATGCTGGCGGAGCCGTCAAATCGCCGGCCGAAGCGGGCCAATCTGAAGTCATCGATCAACTGATAGAGCGCGATCAGCGCGGCGAGGCCGCAGGACGCACAGAACACCCAGCGCATCGGCCAGACCGGAAGATCGAAATAGGTTGCGTCCTGGGCTTCGCCGATCTCGGTCTTGGCCAATGCGACCACCGCGCCCATGATTGCAAGTAAAAGCAGATAGGCGACGGTCAGCACCGCTGCAGCAATATCGAACCTGAGGTTCTTTTCGGGAGCCAGCTTCTGCGTAAAGACTTCGACGATGATCAGGTTGCGGGAAAGCTGCACGTGGGCCAGCGGCAGAAAGGTGCAGCCCACCATGTAGACAAAGGAGACGATCTCAAGCGTTCCCATGATCGGCTGGTTCAGGGCGACCTTCATGAGGACGTCGGCGGAGACGTGCAGCATCATCGCGAGAACGGCGATTGCGCCGGCCCAAAGAAATATGTCTGCCAGCCGCGACAGCAGTCGCGCCACCGACACCCCCGCTTCGCTCCTCCCGACGCGACGCTCGGATTCCGTCACCACGAAACCTTGCTGAAGACCTCGCGATTGAGCGCGGCTACGAACTTCTGCTTGTCGCCCTTGATCTCCTCGGCGTCGATCTTCGCCCATTTCTCGACAAGCTGGAGATAGCGGTCGACCAGCTCACCGGCATTCGGCACGCCGCGCTTCTTGCCTTCTTCCTTGACCCGCGCCACTTCGTTCTTGAGATAGGCCTCGTACTCGCTGTTCCAGCTGGCATCCGGCGGATTGAACTTGACGCCCTTTTCGGTGGCCAGCGCGTGAACGTCGCGGCTTTCCTGCGCATATCCGAACGTGACGTCAGCGGCGAGTATGGGCATGTTTTTCTTGAGGATCGCCTTCTGGTCGGCCGGCAGCTTGGCAAAAGCGTCCGCGTTCATCGCCCACAGGAGACCTCCGTGGTAGGTTCCGATGGTGGTGGCCAGCACGTTCTTGGCGACGTCCCACAGCGTGTAGGACTTAAGCCAGGAATCGGCGCCCATCGTGCAATCGACCTGGCCGCGCTGCATGGCCTCGTAGGTCTCGTCGCTGGTTACGTTGACCGGCACCATGCCGAAGGCCTTGAACATGATCGAGTAGGCGCCGGCAGAGCGAACTTTCTTGCCCTTGAAATCTGCGATCGACCGCAGATCCGCCTTGCACATCAGCGTGTATGGCGCCGTCGAATAATGCGCCATCGAAATTATGCCGCTCTTCTTCTGGTCCGCGAGGCACTCCTTGCACGCGACCAGATTGAATTCGTTGGTCGCCCCGGCCATGGCGACGCTGTTGCGGCCGAGCAATCCCAGTTCGGTAACCAGAAAGCTGTGCGGAAGCTGCTTGGGAACGTAGGTGTCCACAATCATGCCCGCAGTAACGATCCCGTCCCGGACCGAGTCGACCGCGGCGGTCGCTTTGGCGACCGAGCCGCCGGGAAAGAATTCGACCGTCAGCTTGCCGCCGCTTTCCTGTTCCATGCGCTTGATCATCGGCTCGATGCCGACGGTGTTGTTGACATGGGTTGGCGGGAGATAGGTGCCGTAACTCAGTTTCGTCTGGGCGTGTGCGGCACCGGCCGCGGCGGCCAAACCCATGCATAACAAAGCCTTCGCAAGCAATCGTGGCATGCGCCCCTCCCTATTCCCTCATTGGTCTTGTTTGTTGTACGGAATGGTGGACGCGCGAAAAGAGAGCGTCAACCGATATCTGAATCTCGCGATACCGGTTGCGATGCAGCGATCCGTTTCATAATGTGCGCGCCACGGAAAATGTCTTCCCTGCGTTTCGCCATGTGAAACGCTGGCGGATATCTAGGACAGCCTGAACAAGAAGATGGATCGCTTACCGGTCCACATGGGAGAATAGCAATGGATCTTGGGATCAAAGGCCGCAGCGCCATCGTGTGCGCATCGAGCAAGGGCCTGGGCCGCGCCTGCGCCATGGCGCTGGCTGGCGAGGGCGTGCATGTCACGCTGACGGCACGCGGCGCGGAGGCGCTGAAGAAAACCGCCGACGAGATCCGCAAGGCCAACCCCGGCATCACCGTGAACGAGGTCGCCGGCGACATCACCACGCCGGCCGGGCGTGAGGCCGCGCTGAACGCCTGTCCCGATCCGGATATCCTGATCAACAATGCCGGCGGCCCGCCG
>DAIMKE010000731.1:0-4040 GCA_036721875.1 Bradyrhizobium sp.
ATCTGGAAGACCTGTTCGACGTCCGTTGGCCGAATGCGCCCCATCGTACGCTTAGAAACGAAACTGTTCACACTTGGGAAGCGGCGGGTCGTCCTCCCTCTGGTAAACGGCCGGGGGAGGGGGAAGTGATCGGCACATCGCGATCCATTGGCCCCATTGTTCGCTATCAATCCTGCACGCCTGGTGATGATGCCGAAGGCGACATTGATGCCATGTCGCTGTGGGCCGGACAGAGCGTTGGTCTCGTGTCGAAGCCGCAGTCTGCCGCCGATATCGTGCGCGAAATTGCGGAACAAGCTGATTCCATTCTTCGGCGACTACCCTGATGACCGCTAAGGGTCACTTCCCGAAGTAGCCTCGATCAACCGCGACGTCCGCTTTCCCTCAACGAACCGACATCGTCATCTTCATCATTTTGGTCCGAGAAGTGCCAACAACGGAAGCCCAGCCCTACCCGCTTCATGAGCCCGGCCTATCGCCGAAACATCAGCCACTGCAGTGCGACCAGATGGAGTGCTCATGCGAAAGCGCTGCCGGCGCTCGCCGCCAGATATACGCCCCAAACGATCAGCGTGCCCCCGATGACATAGGCTAACCAGTGGCCGATCGGCAGAATCTTTTCGAGCAGCACAAGGGCTGCAAGCCCCCCGACCCACCAAAGGTTCATGACGCCGCCAAAAAACAGCAGCGCCATTAGGAACGCGCAGCATCCCAGGCAATAGGCACCATGTGTCAGGCCCATACGGAACGCACCAGCACGTCCGACACGCCAGTGGGCGGCCAGGAAGCTGACGGGCGAACGGCACTGGCGCAGGCAGGCATGCTTGATAGGTAAAATCTGCCAAAGCCCGGCGGCGATCAGGATTGCAGCGCTGAGCCAGGCAGTGGTGGTAACCATCATTGCCGAAAGTAGTCCGCTTTCTTCCAGTCCCCACTGCATCGCGACCGCCCCTACACTGAAGCAGGCCCAAGCTGCGAGATACCCTGAGGCGAAGATGCCGGTCGACATCCACGGCCGTTCAGCCGCTTGTTCTCGCCGGCAGACGCGCGCGAAGATTAGCAGGATCGGCGTGGCGCTTGGCAGCATCATCGCTACCATCATCACAAACCACATCGACAACATCAGCGCAGCATAACCCGCCGTCCAGATTGCCGGCGTCATGACCATGTCTCGCGGCATGCGCGTCATCTCGACCGCACTCATGTCCATGCCGGCGCCGAGCGCGACCCAAAACCACGACAGTACGATTACCGAGAGCAACGCCACCACCACGATCGCCCGGTCGCGGTAAAGCACCCTTTCTAGCATTGGCGGCACCTCCATCGCCGCAGGCGAGGTGGTTTATGGCCGTCCGAATTTCTGCTTGTATTCTTCGTAGGAGTGGACGAGTCCGTTCGGATCCCAAGCAACATTAGCAAGCGAACTGTGCCGGCGACTAAGATCAAACTTGATCGCGCCGATTCCCTTGGCGAAACCGGCGGCGCTTTCGGCTTCATGGAACACCCAGCCGTTTGGCAGCACCGTGAGCATCCGGTGCTCCTCAT
The DNA here is from genome assembly GCA_036721875.1 of Bradyrhizobium sp. Classification (GTDB taxonomy): domain Bacteria; phylum Pseudomonadota; class Alphaproteobacteria; order Rhizobiales; family Xanthobacteraceae; genus Bradyrhizobium. The sequence goes on from DAIMKE010000731.1 coordinate 1,546, forward strand.
CGGTCACTGGATTGCGGATCGGCTCGCTGTTGGCCCTGACAACGCCCGGCACCTCAATGCGCGCGGAGCGCTTTGTCAGGTCCCATTCAAAAGTGATTTTCGAGAACTGCGGTTCCTTGATGGTCTCGATGATGGTCGAAAAAATCTGGAACATCGTTCCGGCCTTTTGGTCTTCGCCGGACAGAATGTAGAACAGCGCGTCCCTCTGCGCATCGTCGGCACGCTCGTCGATGATCGGCTGTAAAACGCCGTGGCCGTGGTGGATGGCTCGGGGAAAGTAAAAAGTAGCCACCACCGCGAGACCGTCGAGACTGAGTTTCTCGCAGTGGCCCTTGTCGATCTTGAAAGCCACCAGGCCGGTACAGATGCCGTATGTAGGATCAGCCATCGATTCGCATGGACAACCAAGGTCGCAACTGCAGTATTCAACGTACTTAGCTTCGATGCGCCAATCACGTCCAGCCATAGGATCCTCCTTTTTTGTTCCCACTCCCTTGCTGGCCGAACAACCGAGGATTTGTCTCAAGAGTCGACGGACGCCACAACTCCGTAACGGCAATAACTACGATGCGCTGGTTCTGGAGCCGAGCATGTTGATTACCATGCCAACTGGCACCTCAACTATCTCCGGTATTTTCCCGGCCATTAGAAAATCTTCCGAGTCGCAGGAAGATTGGTGCGGCAAATATGGTAAGGCTCCGCAGAGAGTGGTGCAAGCGGTTCACCTCTCTCATCCAACACCATGAACTGAATCTAATATCGCGAGCCTGGGTACCAAACGCCTCAAGAATCTGAGTAATCTGTTGGTCTGGGAGTGGGCTAGTATCCCAGGTATACGGCCGGGCTGGCCAATGTCGGGGTTAAGTCATTCGCGTCGGTTTGAACTCGAACCGATGACTTCCGGTCTACCCCTACAAGTAGAGGACAAAATGTAAACGGGCCACGAACCTGGCTTGCCGTCCATCGCGTCAAGGTGGTGACCCGCCAACAAGCGCTTTATCGCCGCACCCCAACGCGATTGACGCCACCATTCAAGTTTCCACCGGCGTTATGACGGACCGCAGCGCGCGCTACCGGACGGGGCCTGAGCACGACGCCGGCCCTCGCCACGCATCCGGCAGGGTAGCTGACGTACTGGCAGTATACGACCGCATTGGCCGGCGCTGGATTGAGAGTGAGACTTGCAAGCCCCAACAGGGCGCTAGCAGCAATCCCGGCAAATGTAGCCGATTTAATCGAAAGACGCTTCCTCATGGCGGACTCCTCTTCGCACTTGCGGAACTGAAAGGTGTGGAGCCGCCTCACGTGCGGCTGAACGTAGCGTGAGCGCCAAAGGACCGCTGACGTTGAGCTAGATCAACGGATGGTCTGCCTTAGCGCCAAGGCTATGAGAACGGGCGTCCGTTCAAGGTCAATCGCGTCGGTTTGGTGACGTCCGAGCCACTTCCGCTTACTCCCTCATAGGCGACGTTCGCTCTGAGGATCAGCAGGTCCGAAAGGTGCCAGATTCGGACTCATGCATCGCTACAAGAGACTTAAATTACTCGATCACGTGGTTGGCGCCGACGAACAGAAAATGCGGGCTTGTGATCTCGCTGAATTGCCGCGTGCAGAGAGTCGACTTCCCGAAAGCATCTTCTGCGAATGAGCAACAGAGTTCACCCCAAAGCTCTGCGCCCTCGCTCTAGTGCAGCCGGAGCACTCCGTCCACTGCGCGTAGTTCGGTAGGCTTGATCAGTTTGGAGTACGCGACGGTGACCGCAAACAGCGGGCCTTCGAGCTTTGTTTCCCAGAACGCGAGGAAATCCTTTAGCGCCGGGAAATTCGGAAGCAGATCGTAGTCCTGCCAAGTCGCAGTCAAACATCGTGGGCCGAAGCCCTTGTGCCCCGGCGTCAAAAGCTTATGTGAAGAGCGGCTAGCACTCGCGCATTGCGACTGCCAATCCAGAAAATCGCACAAGCCAAGGAGGACCGCATGAAATTCCGTCCGCTCCACGACCGTGTTGTGGTCAAGCGCATCGACGCCGAAGAGAAGACCGCTGGCGGCATCATCATCCCGGACAGTGCCAAGGAAAAGCCCTCGCAGGGCGAAATCGTCGCCGTCGGCCCGGGTGGCCGTGACGAAGCTGGCAAACTGATCCCGATCGATCTCAATGTTGGCGACCGCGTGCTGTTCGGCAAATGGTCGGGCACCGAGGTCAAGATCGACGGCCAGGAGCTGTTGATCATGAAGGAAAGCGACATCATGGGCGTCCTCACCGACGTTCCGGCTGCCAAGAAGAAGGCCGCCTAAGCCACCCCCGCTCCCCTCATCCTGAGGAGCCGGCGCAGCCGGCATCTCGAAGGATGAGTTCCAAGTTCAACTCATCTCATCCTTCGAGACGCCCTCTGGGCTCCTCCGCATGAGAATTCAGTTCCAACGGAGATCATCATGTCAGCCAAAGAAGTCAAATTCGGCGTAGACGCCCGCGACCGCATGCTGCGCGGTGTCGACA
>DAIMKE010000732.1:0-4036 GCA_036721875.1 Bradyrhizobium sp.
ATGCAGCGAATTCTCGACAATCCCTTTTTGCTGCTCTTCCTCGGAGTGACGATTCCCACCGTGCTCTATTTGATCTGGGGTGTGATGGAAGTCGCGTCGATCCCACTCGCGAAGTGAACTTCGCGAGCTATCTCAACGCAATCTGAAAAGGGGAATCGAAATGGCTGCCTCACCGCCTGAAAGACGCATCTGGTGGAACGAGCCTGTCGAGCGGGTCGAACTGGTCTGGGTCGTGATCGCCTTCCTGTGGGGGCTGTTCATGTTCGTGTTCATGATCGCCTGGCACTTCATCGGCCAGCAGAACCTCAGCAAGGAGGCCTATCGCATCACTCCTTCCGCCTACGAAGCTAAGGTCGACGATTTCGCCAAGAAGAATCAGGTGCGCGAGGAGCAGGGCGTGCCGGTCGTGAAGCCGAAGCCGGGCAGCGACGTCTACATGCTCGGCCGCTTGTGGCAATGGTGGCCGATTCTCGAGCTCGAGAAGGGGGTGAGCTACCGAATTCATCTCTCGTCCATTGACTGGATGCACGGCTTTTCGCTGCAGCCGACCAACATCAACATCTCCGTCTATCCCGGACTCGAACACATCATCTCGCTGACGCCGACCGAGAGTGGCGAGTTTGCCGTCATCTGCAATGAGTTTTGCGGGATCGGCCACCATACCATGACCGGCAAGATCTACGTGACAGAACCCAAAGCGGCTGAGGCGGCTCCGCGCCTGGCGGAAGGGAGATAGAGCATGACCGCTGAAACCGTGGTAGGCGCCGTCGGTGGCGCCAAGGTCGAGTTTCGCACCTGCCAGTACACCGGGCTCAAGGTCGACGTTGCCGCTCAGAAGCTGATCATCGCGAACGCGGTGGCGGCCGTAGTGTTCCTGGCAATCGGCGGCCTGATGGGTCTTTTGGTTGCCTTGACGAGATGGCCGGCGGTACATCTGCTGCCGGCGGACTGGTTCTATCTGATCCTCACCGGGCACGGTGCCAACGTGCTGTTGTTCTGGATCATCTTCTTCGAAATTGCCGTGCTTTATTTCGCCTCCGCGATCCTTTTGAATTCGCGGCTGGCCGCGCCGAAGCTGGGTTGGCTCGGCTTCGTGCTCATGGTGGTTGGCGCGATTGCCACCAACGTGGCCGTGCTGCAGGGCGATTCGAGCGTGATGTTCACCTCCTACCCGCCGATGGTGGCCAAGCCGCATTTCTATCTCGGCATCATTCTGTTCGCCGTAGGCGCCTTGATCGGCACCGGCCTCTTCTTTGCCACCCTCGTGATCGCGAAGGAGGAGCGCACCTATGAAGGATCGATCCCGCTCGTAACGTTCGGCGCACTCACGGCGGCGATCATTGCAGTGTTCACGATCGCGTCCGGCGCAATCATCCTGATTCCGACCTGGCTGTGGTCGCTCGGTCTGATCTCCGACATCGACCCCCTGATGTACAAGGTGGTCTGGTGGGCGATGGGCCACTCCTCGCAGCAGATCAACGTGTCGGCGCATGTCTCGCTCTGGTACCTCACCGGCGCGCTCCTGGTCGGTGCCAAGCCTCTGAGCGAGAAGGTCAGCCGAACCGCCTTCTTCATGTACATCCTGTTCCTGCAGCTTGCCTCGGCGCACCATTTGCTGGCCGAGCCGGGACTGGATGCGACCTGGAAGATCGTCAACACCAGCTACATGATGTATCTGGCGGTCCTGGGCTCGATGGTTCACGGTCTCACAGTGCCCGGTTCGATCGAAGCGGCGCAGCGGCGCAACGGCTTCAACCGCGGCATGTTCGAATGGCTGCGCAAGGCCCCGTGGGGACATCCGGCGTTCGCCGGGATGTTCCTGTCGCTGGTATTCTTCGGCTTCATCGGCGGCATTTCCGGCGTCGTGCTCGGCACGGAGCAACTCAACGTTCTCATGCACAACACGATCTACGTGCCCGGCCACTTCCACGGCACGGTGGTCGCGGGAACGACGCTTGCCTTCATGGGGGCGACCTATCTGGTGTTGCCGTTGGTGTTCGAGCGCGAGATCATCTGGCCGAAGCTTGCGCAGATCCAGCCCTACCTGTTCGGAATCGGGGCTGCCGGCATCTCGCTGTTTATGATGGGAGCGGGGACGCTCGGCGTCTCGCGGCGCCATTGGGACATCACGTTCAGTGACGCCAGCCTCGGTTTCGCCCACTCGGCTGGCGCGTTCCTGATGATGGGCCTCAACGGCATCTTTGCCATTATCGCGGCGATTGGCGGCATCATCTTCGTGCTGGTCGTTGTCGGCACCACGCTGTTTGGCGAGAAGATCAAGAGCGGCCACAAGCTGACTTTCCCGCTGTACGCGGGCGGCGGCGCCGTGGCCTCGCACTACGGCAGCGAGAAGACGCCGAAGTTGCCGGGCACGATCATCCTGGTCGCGATCTTCTTCGTCTGCTTCGTCCTCTACTACTTCATCAACTGGAAATATCTGTCGGAACTCTGGCTGTTCCGCTGATTACGGTCGATTTACACCACGGAGGACATCCCATGCGCGCCGCAGTCGGACTGACGATTTCGCTCCTGAAGCTCAGGATCGGGGTCGCGATAGCGGCGAGCGCTCTGGCCGGGATTGCGGTCGCGAACGGGCCCGGGCCTGCCTGGTGGCAGATCGGGGGCCTAGCGCTCGCGATCCTCGGCGCTTCCGGCGCAGCTGGCGCCTTCAACCACTACTATGAGCGGGACGTCGACAAACTTATGCGGCGCACCTGCGCGCGCCCGTTTGCCAGTGGAACGTTCAAGCCCAGCCCGTGGTGGCTGGTCGGATTTCTTGGGTTGCTGGCGGCGTCGCTCGGACTTGCGTCGGTTTCCGCCGGTAACGTGGCGGCTGCTTACGTATTCCTTGGCGCCTTCACTTACGGGATCGTCTATACGGTGTGGCTAAAGCGCCGCAGCACCTGGAACATCGTGGTCGGCGGCCTTGCCGGAAGTTTCGCGGTGCTCGCCGGAGCCGCGGCCGTGGATCCGTTGCCGCAAGTGATCCCGACTGTGCTGGCGGTTGCGCTGTTCCTGTGGACGCCGCCGCATTTCTGGAGCCTCGCGGCGGCCAAAGGCCAGGACTACGCCAGGGCCGGCATTCCGATGTTGCCCGTGGTGGTCCCGGCCTACGCCTGGACGTTGGCGATTCTCGTCCACTCGGTTGCGCTCGCGGCGGTCTCGCTGGTGCCGCTCTGGTTCGGTGAAGGCTTGCTCTATGGGCTCGGTGCCGGCATCGGCGGGGGCTATTTCGTCTGGAAGAGCATCAAACTCTATCGCGACCCTTCCAAGGAGAATGCGATGGCGAACTTTTTCGCTTCGCTGGTGCAGTTGGCATTGTTGATCGCCGGTGCCTTGCTCGCCAGCGCGGTAAGGCATTGGTCATGATCAGGGGCAGCGTTGCATCCTGTGCGTCGGTTGCTCTCGCTTGCGTGCTCGGCGCGCCCGTGCCTGCCGCGGCTGCGACGCCGCCGCTCGATCCCGCTGCAACCGTCGCCAAGGGAAAGCAGGCGCTCGGCCGTACCCTCGGCAACTATACGCTTGCGGACAAGACCGGAGCGCCATTGGCGTTGCGTGACTATCGAGGCAAGCCTCTGGTGGTCAGCCTGGTCTACACCGCCTGCAGTTCGGTTTGCCCGCCGACCACCCAGCACGTGATCGGTGCGGTGAACGAGGCGGGGCGGATGATCGGGCTGGATCGCTTCAACGTGCTCACGATTGGCTTTGACGCGCGCAACGATACGCCGGCGCGGCTGACCCAGTTCGCATCGAGCCAAGGCATCAAATCGCCGAACTGGCAGGTGGCCAGCGCCGATCCCGCGACTATCGAAGCTTTGCTCGGCGACCTCGGGTTCAGCTACCGCGCAGTGGCGGGCGGCTTCGATCATCTGACCCAGACCACCATCATCGACCGCGAGGGTCGAATCTACCGCCACGTCTATGGCGAGGAGTTTCCGTTGCCGATGTTCATGGAGCCGCTCAAGGACGTCGTCTACGGCACCGCGACCTCGTTTTCGTTCAGTGGCATCGTGGATCGGATCAAGTTCATCTGCAC
>DAIMKE010000733.1:0-4031 GCA_036721875.1 Bradyrhizobium sp.
TTCCGCAACGACCTGCGCGCCCGTGCAGTTCGTTTCGGCCGCGACCCCGATACGATCAAGGTATTACCCGGCATCGTTCCTGTTATTGGCGACACGGAGAAGCAGGCTAGGGCACTGCACGACCAGCTCCACGAATTGTCGCATCCGGAGTCCGGTCTCTCGACCTTGTCCTATCACCTCGGCGTCGATCTCTCGCGTTTCCCGCAGGATCAGGTCCTGCCGGAAAATCTCGACGTGCCCGGTGTCCAAGGGCATTATCGCGAGGTTTCCGAACTGACGCGGCGTTCGGGTCTCAGCCTTGCCGAACTGGGACAGCGCTATGGCGCGGGGAGAACTACCAGCGGCTTCGCCGGCCCGCCCGGTACGGTCGCCGACCGCATGCAGGAGTGGTTCGAGGCCGGTGCCTGCGATGGTTTCATGCTGCAGGTTCCATATCTTCCAGGGGGGCTGGAGGTGCTGGTCCACGGCCTCGTACCGGAGCTACAGCGTCGCGGCCTGTTCCGGACCGAGTACGACGGCTTAACTCTGCGCGATTTGCTGGGCTTACCTCGCCCGGCGGGTTGACATTCACCCGTGGCAACCGCGACGGTTATGTTCTTCGGTATGGCCCTTTGAAAATCACCTCGATCGCTCCAGTCTCGCTGAAGACCAGACCGCCCCAACGCGCTGCAAAGGTGCCCCCTCTGACGCGGTGTTAAGCGAGCCTGAGGCGGGTCAACCGAGTAATTGCAATTTTCTCGCAATTTCCTGTCAATCGGCCCCCAAGTTTGCCCGTATCGGCTTCAAATTTTGGACGCCGATCCCCCGGCCTAGGGGCGATATTGCAGGCCGAACGACAAGCTAAGGTCTTAGCTTCGGACCTGAGCACGCCGATTTCAGTCTTCCGCGTATCCCATCGGCCAAATCAGGCGATGAGGGTCATCCAGGTCCTCACGCAAAAAGCTCGGCGAGCTCATCAGTACGGACAAGCTGGAGAGCAAGGAGGGGAGGTCGCGCCGGGCACGATCAAATCAATCAACGATATCGAGCGCCAGATAGGCGGCGTCGTTACTCTTCCTGAACGTGATGCCTTCGAATGCGTCGGACGGTCAGCCATATCAGCAGGCTTGCGACCGGAATGAACCCCGCCGTGGCATAAGTCGGCTCGATCCAAGCCTGGCCGATCTTGTGGGCGGCCTTCACAAGATATCCAAACAGGCCGACCACATAATACGTAATGGCAGTCACCGATAGCCCCTCTACAGTGGTCTGCAACCGCAACTGCATACGCGTACGTGCATTCATCGATTTCAGCAGTTCCTGGTTTTGCTTTTGTAGCTCTACGTCGACACGTGTTCTCAACAAGTCGGCTGCGCGAGAGAGTTTCAATGATAGTGTGCTTTGCCTCAACTCCGTCGCGGCGCAGGTCCTCACCGCAGGCCCCATTCGTCTGGCCAGAAAAGATGACCAAGGCGACACACCAGGAAGACGCGTCTCCCCGACGGTTCGCAGTCTCTGTTCGACGATTTTGTAGTAAGCGCGCGTCGCTCCAAAACGAAAGGCGCTCGCCGCAGCACCCGCTTCGAGGTCCGCGGCAAGCGTCGTCAACTCGTCCAGCAAACGGCGATTGCTGTCCAGATCGTGCTTGTCCCTCATCGCAGTCGTTAGCTCGGCGAGGCGCCGCTCGATTGCGCTAATTGAGGGCAATATTCGGTGCGCCGTCGGCAACCCAAGGAGTGCAAGAGTGCGATAGGTCTCGATTTCGAGCAGCCTTTGCACGAGCGCACCAGCGCTGTCGCCGTCAAGGCTTTGGTTTAACACCAACACGCGTACAAACCCTTCGCTGGTAACTCGGAAGTCCGTCGCGTAAATCGCCGTTCCGTCCTCAGCTGCAGCCCCGGCGAGACTCGAGCGGTCAAACAACCTTTCCCATGGCGAGCCGTCCGCCGAATTCACCACTTCAAGATCGATGGCTACCAGAAGTTCTCCGGCTGATGGTAGGCGACGGACAGACGACGGAAATGACGCTCGGGTGTGAAACGGCGCGCCCGTCGTGTCGTGTGGGATTTCCCAGGTGTATGTCGTGAATTCGGAGTGTTGTTCCCAACGGAGCACGAAGTCATCAAACGCAACCCTGAAGTGCTTTTCAGAGGCCGTCGGAACAGACAAGCCGCGTGACAGGAAGAATTCCGAAAGTCGTTGGCGATCCAGCTTCGCGTCGGCCTCGTTCAAGAATTCGACTAGGTATTGAGATGGGCGCAAATGGCCGAGCGTGCAACTCGTTTAGAATTGCAGACCGAAGGGGATGCGACGGGCAGACTGTCTCGACCAAATGTGCCTCAGCAATAGTTTCGCTCACCGATCAAATCATTTGATGTGTTCGTTTTCCGTATCAGCGTTCGCACAGGATCGAAACAGCGATTGTTCTTGCTAAGCAGGTTTGCAACGCCGACGCGCCTTTGCTCCAAACTGCAAATGGAGTTTGCAACGATGGATAGGCGCATCCGTTCTCAGTATGAGGAGTTGTTGACATTATCATATCGGCTGTGTCAGCTGATAGGACCCGCCGAAGAGCGGTGACTTGGCAACATCGCTGCTTACTTACTTTGCACTGCATCGCAATCGACGTCGTCATTTGAACCTGATTCGGCGGGATCGATGTACAAGCGAGCTAACGTCGATGTTCGGGAGCGGCGACAGCGCATGCCGCTCGAGCGGCTTGGACGACTTGGCCGAATTGTCTGTCGGTGTGGACGTTGCATTCCTGTGCTGCTGGGTGCTTCCGCCGTCGTGGCGGATGCGGACGGCGCTGCTGCCGAATCGGCTCAAGGTGTCCATGAACTGCCTGCAATCCAAGTGACGCGCAACGAGAGGCCGCCGCAAAAACAAAAGGTCGGGCCGCACCGGGCCAAGAAACCGAGAGCCGCGCGCACGCAAATTGTGGTGCATCCGACCGTTGGCACGGAATCTGATACGCGCGACATCGCTTCAGGCCCGGCGGCTGCGCCGAGTACGGCGAGCCAGATCACCATATCCGGCAAAGACCTCAACGCGCGTCCCGTCGCGCGCCCGGGCGAGGTGCTCGAAGCGGTCCCGGGACTGATCGTCACCCAGCACTCCGGCGAGGGCAAAGCCAACCAGTATTTTCTGCGCGGCTATAATCTCGACCACGGCACTGATCTTGCGATCTATGTCGACGACGTCCCCGTCAACATGCGGACGCACGCGCATGGCCAGGGTTATGCCGATCTCAACTGGCTGATCCCGGAAACGATTGGTGCGATGGAGGTGCGTAAGGGGCCCTATTTTGCCGATGAAGGCGACTTCAGCTCAGTCGGCAGTGTTCATATCGGCCTGATCGATCGCATGACCAAGGGGCTGGCCCAGGTGACCGCCGGCAGCTTTGGCTACCGCCGCCTGCTGGGCATGGATTCAGTGAAGCTTGGCAACGGTACACTGCTCGTTGCCGGCGAGGCCGGCACCTATAATGGCCCCTGGGACAATCCCGACAATGTGCGCAAGCTGAACGGGCTCGTGCGCTACACCCAGGGCACAGCGACCGACGGGGTGTCGGTCACCGGCATGGCCTATGCCAACAAATGGAGTTCGACCGACCAGGTGCCGCAGCGCGCGATTGACGCGGGCCTGATCGGCCGGTTCGGCGCGGAAGACCCGAGTGATGGCGGCAACACCAACCGTTTTGCGCTCTCTGGACGCGTGGCGCAGAGCGACGATGTGGGATCGTGGAAAGCCAATGCCTATGTCGTGAAGAGCGAGCTCGATCTCTACAATAATTTCACCTACTTTCTTAGCGATCCCGTGCTCGGCGACCAGTTCCACCAGCACGACGACCGGCTGATGGCCGGTGCCAACATCGCGCGCACACTGAACGGGTCGTTCGCGGGCCTGCCGATGCAGACCACCATTGGTCTGCAATCGCGCTATGACGCGATCGATCTCACGTTGACCAACACGTTTCAGCGCAACATCCTCTCCAACATCCGTAGCGACAAGGTCGGCGAAGGCAGTGTTGGCGTCTATGCCGAGACCAC
>DAIMKE010000734.1:0-4026 GCA_036721875.1 Bradyrhizobium sp.
AAGCGGTTCTCTGCAGGCGGATTCCGTATCATAGCGCTTGCCCGCTCAGCGGAGCTCACCAATCGCCTCGCGCAAGAGCTTCCCGACGTGCACGCGGTGACCTGCGACGTGTCCGACGAGAGCCAGGTGCGGACCGTGGTCACTGACGTAAAGCGCCGGTTTGGAGCGGCCGAGGTTCTCATCCACAACGCGGTAGGAGGAGGCTGGGGAAGCTTTCGCGAGATCGATCCGAAGATGCTGAAGGGTAATTTCGAGGTCAATGTGATGGGCTTGTTGTACCTGGCGCGCGAAGTGGCTCCTGACATGATCGATCGCGGCAAGGGCGCAATCCTGGTGACCGGAAACACGTCTTCGATCCGCGGCAAGGCCAATTTTGCCGGCTTCGCTCCGACAAAGGCGGCGCAGCGCATTTTGGCCGAATCGATCGCGCGGGACATGTGGCCTCTCGGTGTCCACGTCGCCTATGTCCTTATCGACGCCGTGATCGACACGCCCCGGATGCGCGCGCGGATGAGCGACAAACCGGATGAATTCTTCATCAAACCTGCCGCCATCGCCGACGAACTTTACCATCTCTACGGGCAGGACCGGTCGGCCTGGTCATTCCTCGCGGAACTGCGGCCATTCCGCGAAAACTGGTGACGTTTGGCGGAAACACGGTCACCGCGGAGATGACGCGCTTACTCATCCTAATAGAGCTCCGCAGAGGCAGGACTTGAAAGGTCGAAGCCATGACTGATGAGTCAATCTCGATCGATACAGGGACGGACGAACTGCTTTGCGCGATCCGGGATCGCGTTGCGGTGATCACCCTGAACCGGCCCGAGGCGCGAAATTCGCTGTCCGACTATCTCACGCCGGCGTTGCGCCGGATGATCAAGCGCAACGGTGATGATCCGGACGTCGGCGCATTGCTAATCACCGGTGCAGGCAGCGCTTTCTGTTCAGGCGGCGACGTCAAGGGGATGGGCAGCAACTCTGCCGCACCGGACATGTCATTCAGCGACAAGGTTGCGCGATTGAAGGAACGTCAGCGAACCCTGACCGGCATACTTGTCTCGGTGCGTAAACCCACCATCGCGTCCCTGCCGGGACCGGCGGCCGGCGCTGGGCTTGCGATCGCGCTTGCCTGCGACATTCGTATAGCAGCCGAGTCCACCATCATGACGACTGGTTACGCCAGGATTGCGCTCACCGGCGATGACGGCATTTCCTGGCTGTTGACCCGGCTGGCCGGGACCGCGCGTGCCCGCGAGCTGATGTTCTTGTCCGAACGAATCGATGCACGTCGCTGCGAAGCGCTGGGGTTGGTAAATCGCGTGGTGCCGGATGCTAACCTGCACAGCGAAGCATTTGGGATTGCGAGGATGTTGGCGAACGGTCCGGTGAACGCGTTTGCCTCCATCAAGGATAATCTCGACCTTGCGCTGTCGGCCGACTTCTTGACGTCATTGGATTACGAGGCCGAGAAGATGGTCGTTGCGGCGGGTACGGCGCAGCACGCCGAAGCCGTACGGGCCTTCATCGAGAAGCGCGCTCCCCGTTACAGGTGAGATTTTTCGGCTAGAGGCGTCAAAGCCGTTCTGCTGCCGCGTTGCATCACTCATCGGCCGATTTCGTTTCCGGGGATGGTCCGGCAATATCCGCTACCACAGCAGCAATCAGCGATTCCGCCAGCGGGGCATCCGCAATCACCCGAGACAATATGACAGCGCCAACCATCTCCGAGAGAATAGCCGCGGGATGTTTGCTGCCGGTGGTCCTCGGGGTCGCGGACGACAGTTTCCCAATCAGTTCGAGATAGCCTTGAATCGCCGTGGTGAAGACAGCGCGGAGAGCGGGGTCGTCGCTCCGCGCGGCGTCCACGGCCAATGCCGGCAGAATGCACCCGGACCCTGGATCGTCGCGATGGGCCGATGACACATAGCGTTCGATGAGTTCGCGAAACGGATCTTTGGGCTGTTGGGCCAGTTCATCCTTCAGCAGCGCTGTCGTATCCGCGATCGCACGTTCGCTGGCCTTGACCGCCAGGTCATCCTTTGAAGAAAAGTTGCGATAGAAGCCGCCATGAGTCAGGCCGGCGGCCTTCATGATATCGGCAACGCCGATCCCATCGAAACCATGCTCGCGCAACAGGCGCGCCGCGGTCTCGATGATCTGCTCGCGGTTCTCCAGCGCCTTTTCGCGCGACACCCTCATGTTCGGCTCACTCCGTTGGTCGCACGACCTGCGTCTGGTGGTCCCAACCACCGCCGAGCGATTTCAGATTCGCAAAACTCCGCTTGACATTATTCATGACGAGCATCATCTATCATTTAAGATTACGATCGTCATCAAAAAAAGTGAGGCGAATGACCGCTGCTTAGCCCGTATAAGAGGTCTGTTTTATACCCGAGAGGTAACATAATGCCGTTATCGAAAGTGCAAGCCAGCGAGGGACATTTGAAATCGCTCGATCATGAGGTGAATGAATTCGGCGTGCGCGTCGTTGTCATCGAGCCCGCTGCCACCCGTACATCGTTTGAAACCAGCACTGCCCCTTCCGATACGCCACTCGCGGCCTACGAAGCCGGCCGCGCGAAATATCTCAAGGCGTATGAGCGTGCGACGGCCGTGGCGGACACCGCTGAAAGCGTAGCCGAAACCTTCGTGCGTGCAGCGCGCGATAAGACTCCGCGCCTGCGCTACCCGTCACGGCGTTTTGTTCCTCGGACCCTGTTCGACAAGATTCTGCGGTCGCAATTCGGGCTGGCGTAATCAGCACATGTACTGGCGCGCAAAGAGGGAGCTGTGCCATCCGGCCGAATATGCCTTCCATCCCGGGATTTTCGGTCCGAGCCGGACAATGGAGAAAGCCATGGCTAGTTCTGTTACTAACATCGGGCGGGGGGTGCGCTACATAGATGCACCCACGCTCTCGATAAATGTCGGGGGGACCAGTTTCGCCTACCGCGACATCGGCCCCCAGAGCGGCGTGCCGCTCATTCTTCTCAATCATTGGGGCGCGGTTCTGGACAATTTCGATCCGCGGATTGTCGACGGCCTCGCCCGCAAACATCGCGTGATCGCGACTAATTACCGGGGAGTCGGTGCCTCGGGCGGAACAGCGCCTGTGACGATCGATGAAATGGCGCGGGATGCGATTGCCTTGATCCGTGCGCTGGACTTTCAGAAAGTCGATCTGCTCGGCTTTTCCCTCGGCGGATTTGTGGCGCAGGATATCACGTTGAAAGCACCAGACCTGGTGCGAAAGCTCATTTTGACCGGCACGGGGCCAGCGGGCGGCGAAGGTATCGACAGGGTGTGGCCGGTATCCTGGCCTTTGATGATCAAAGGCGTTCTGACGCTGCGGGACGCGAAATTCTACCTGTTCTTCACGTCCACGGCCAATGGCCGCCAAGCCGCTGCTGCCTTCCTGAAACGGCTGAAAGAGCGCAAGGCAGGCCGGGACAAAGGACCTACGCCCGGCGCCTTCTTGCGGCAGCTCAAGGCGATCACTGCTTGGGGCCGGCAGGCGCCTCAGGATCTCGGCAGCATTCGGATCCCGGTACTGATCGCGAATGGCGACAACGATATCATGGTGCCGACTGTCAACAGCATCGACATGGCGCGCCGTATCCCGGGCGCGGAACTGGTCATCTACGAAGATGCCGGGCATGGTGGGATTTTCCAGAACCATGCCGATTTCGTGCCGAAGGCCCTGTCCTTTCTCGACGCCTGACGCCGCGACAAGATTTCGAATTGGGAAAGACACCATGAAGGCATTCGTCGTCGACAACTACAAAAAGAAAGGCGCTCTGCGCCTCGTCAATTTGCCGGAGCCGGAGTTGCGCGACGATGATGTCCTGGTTCGGGTTCATGCAACTGCCGTGAACGTTCTGGACTCCAAGGTCAGGGACGGAGAATTCAAGCTCATCCTGCCGTATCGTCCGCCTTTCGTTCTGGGTCACGATGTTGCCGGGATAATCGTCAGGGTTGGCCCCAAGGTCAGGCGGTTCAAAGCGGGCGACGAGGTCTATGCACGGC
>DAIMKE010000735.1:0-4023 GCA_036721875.1 Bradyrhizobium sp.
ATGCGGGACCGAAAACCATATAAATTGGCCCCTGCAACATAACAGTTGCCGGGTCAAGCCCGGGACGACGGATGAAAGTGGTGCGTTTCAGATTTCAAACCGCCAGCTAGACATCACTTCGCGTCTCGCGACGCGGATTGCGCCCGAGGCTTGCATGAACCGTGTCCCTCAAAGAAAGAGGGAGCAGGGAATGCCGGGTGCACGCTGCACCCGCGGTCTCGTGTGCAATAAGTGCGTAGAAAGACGCACACGAGCATACAGGTACAGTCGGAACACTCCGGCATTCCCTGCGCAATGGCTTTACGGCTTATGCCGCGCTCTCTCCGGAGACGAATTCGTCTTGCCTCCGTCACTGCCGGCTTGATGGCTGATCGATCCGGTTGGACCGAATTCGCCACCGACAGCTTGGCACCAGCAACGGGTGTCGAGACCACACGGTTTTGCCGTACGCAACGAGTGTCGTTCATCTTGCGCGCCGTTGTTCGCTCACGGTGAGATGCCGCCCTGCGAACACGTCTCGCGCCCGACGCCGTCGCGTCCACCGCATCCCATCCCGCGTCCGTGACGATCGCGAAACGCCCCTCACTCGGGTGGGACGCCGCGGATTTTACTTTTGATTTGCCCGACGGCTTAAGCGGAATATTTTTGCCGTGGGGGCTGGACCGGCCAAATCACGTTGAGATGGTTCAGCAAATTACGATTTGCGCGCAGCCGGATTTGCGACAGCTCTCCTGAATCCGCCGGGAGTTTGGGATGCCGTGCTTGCCGACCAGATGGAGATCAACTGGCTTGCGCCGCCTGGGCTTCGACGAAGGCTGCGCAATCGGTGCGCACCGTTTCCAGCGTCCGCCGCAGCCAGGTCTTGATGGTTCCGACCGGCACGCCAAAACGCTCCGACAAGGATTGCCGGCTTTCGCCATCGATGTAGGCGAGCGTCAGCAACGCCTGGCGATCGTCCGGCAGCTGGCGGATCGCGGTCGCGGCGATCGGCCGGGCGCGGTCGTAGTCGAAGCCGTCGGCGCCATCCTGCACGGGTTCAGGTACTGACAACGCGAAATCGAGATCGGTGGTCGGAAGCGTCTTGATGCGCGCCGCATCGATTGCGGTATTGCGGACGATCACCGACATCCAACTGATTGGAGAGGAACGATCCGGATCGAAGTTCGGCGAGTTCCGCCAGATCTTGAGATACGCATCCTGCAGGATATCCTCGACATCAGCTCCGCGCGCGCATACCGCGCGGGCCGTTTTGCGCATCTTGCGGTTCGTCAGCGCGTAGAGCTCGGAGAATGCGCCGTCTTCGCCTTCGGCTGCGCGCGCAATCAGCAAGGAAAGACGGTCCCGGCTCTCGGCGGTCGATGCTGATGCGGTTTTCATCTGATACACCCGAGTTTCGTTGGTCTCGGGTGGGAACGATGGCGCCAAGCGGGTGGATCACCGGGGCGAGGCAAACGGACTATTTGCCACAGCGGTCCGTGGGTGCAGATCAGAGTCGCACGAAAGGACCGATCAGCCGACCGAAGAAGCCGTTCATGCGGAGATCGCCGGTCATGGCCACCAGACAAAGACAGGGCTCGTCGCTGCCGACGATCGGCTGGTGATCCTGCGTCTCGTCGCCGAAGTCGAAATCGCCCGGGCCAAACCGGCCACCCTCGTGACTGAAGCTGCCACGCAAGACGCATGTCAGTTCGGTTCCGGTATGGGTATGCTCGAGCATGCGCGTGCCCGCGCCCGATTGAAGCAGGAACGCGCGTGACCTTGACGGGCCGGGCAGTTCGATCGGCCGCATGCTGACGCCTGGGGCTACGCGCCGGCGCCGCCCGATGCGGTAGTGCCGCAGGATTTCCGGCAGATCGTCATCGGCCGGGCTAACCATGGGCGCATCGGGTTGCGGCGACGGGGAATCGAGTTTCGCCATGACCGCCTCGAACGCACCGGCCTTCATGGGGACGGGCTCGACGGCCTCGAGCGTCGATCCGCCGATGCGTTCGACCGCTCGCACGAACCGCCGGCACATCGAACAGCCCGACACATGAACGGCGACAACGAGATGCTCGCCCGCGTCCATGGTTCCGGCCGCGAAACTTGCCAGCAATTCCGAAGGGGGATGGTGGGTTACGCTCATTTCGTTGCGTCCAACAGCGCTCTCAGCCGGTGCATCGCCAATCTGATCCTGGACTTCACTGTCCCCAGCGGTATGCCCAGGCACTCCGCGATTTCGGGATGCGGGCGCTCCTCGATGAATGACAGCCTTATCGCCATGGATTGTTCTTCCGAGAGGTTCGACAGGGCCCTGGCGATGCGGTTGGCCTCATCGTTTCGCGCCATGACGTCATCCGCCCGTTCGGCGGGATCGACGACGTAGTCGAGTTCGGCATCATGATCGACCTCGCCCCCGCGGGCCGCCCGCCGCACCCGGTCGATCCGCAGGTTCCGGGCGATCGTATAGATCCAGGCCGGAGCACCTGCGGAGACGGGATCGAACTGCGCAGCCTTTCTCCACACCGCCAGCAGGGTCTCCTGGGCAATCTCCTCCGCGTCATCGCTGCTGGCGCCGGCCCTCTGCATCAGCCCCTTCACGCGCGGGGCAAAATGCTCGAACAGGCGGCGGAACGCATCGCGGTCGCCTTCAGCAACGCGTCCGATCAGTGTCGCCCACTCCACCGTAACTCTGGGCCTTTCGTTGTCGAATCTCCGCAGCCGGATCGACGGAAAACACGCCATTGACCGCCGCGTTCTTGATAGCATCCGGGTCGCTTGGGAACTACGGGACATTGCGCCGCTCAACGGAATTTACCCATGGTAAACGAGCGGGATCGAGGTTTGGATCACTCGATCTGGCCGGTTTTTGCCAGGTCGAATAGTCGGGACGGACGATGAAAGTACGTTGTTGCATCGTCGGCGGCGGGCCGGCCGGCATGATGCTCGGTTATCTGCTCGGACGTGCCGGCGTCGATGTCGTGGTGCTGGAGAAGCACGCGGATTTCTTCCGGGATTTTCGGGGCGACACCGTGCATCCCTCGACCTTGCAGGTGATGGACGAGCTTGGGCTGATCGAAGGCTTTCTAAAACTGCCGCATCAGCGCCTGCAGAAGATGGAGGGGATGTTCGGCGGCGAGGCCGTGCGGATCGCCGATCTGAGCCGGCTCCACGTGAAGTATCCGTTCATCGCCTTCATGCCGCAATGGGACTTCCTCAACTTCCTGCGCGAAGGCGGCCAGCGGTTCGCTTCGCTCAAGGTAATGATGTCGACCGAGGCGAGCGGTCTGATCCATGACGGCGATCGCATTGCGGGCGTCAAAGCAAGGACGCCGGATGGCGTCATCGACATCGATGCCGATCTCACCATCGCCTGCGACGGCCGGCATTCGCTGGTGCGCGAACGTGCCGGGCTCGAGGTCGAGGAAATCGGCGCGCCGATGGACGTGTTGTGGTTTCGCGCCGGCAAGCGGGAGAACGAAAGCGAGAGCCTGTTTGCGCGGGTCGAGCCCGGCAGGATGATGGTGACGTTCGATCGTGGCGACTACTGGCAATGCGCCTATGTCATCGCCAAGGGGCAGTACGACGCCGTGAAGGCGAGGGGACTGCCGGCCCTGCTCGACGACATCGCGCAAATGGCGCCGATCCTCAAACCGGGACTCGCCGACGTGAAGAGTTGGGATGACGTCAAGCTGCTGACGGTTGCGATCAACCGGCTGAAGCGCTGGACGCTGCCGGGGCTGCTGTGCATCGGCGACGCCGCGCACGCGATGTCACCGATCGGCGGCGTCGGCGTCAATCTCGCGGTGCAGGACGCGGTCGCGACCGCCAACCTGCTGGCGTCGAAACTGGCAAACGGCTGCCCGCCGGAAGACGAACTCGACGCCGTACGTCGCCGCCGCGAATTCCCGGTGCGGATGGCGCAGCGGATGCAGGTCGTAGCCCAGAACAGCATCGTCAGCGCCGCGCTGAAGCCCGGCAATCAGCCGCTGAAGGTCCCTCTCGTCATGCGACTGGTCACGGGCAGTGCCATGGCTGCAGGGC
>DAIMKE010000736.1:0-4011 GCA_036721875.1 Bradyrhizobium sp.
AATTCTTGAGGTCCCCGCTAACGTTGAATGTACACATAATCAGAGCGCATTGAGCGGTAGCTTGAGGAAGCGTATTCCTTTTGACGTGATGGCGTGGACGCGTGAAGCGATCTGCAGTACCCATTTTTGCGTACATTGATTCGCAAAACACGATTGGGGAATGCTTTTCATGCAAGCAAGAGCCCTGGAAGCATTCCCCCGCCGGTTGCTCCTTGCAGGCGATCGCGCCAGACAGCAGCGTGCACAACACCTCATCGCAGGATAAGAGCGCATGGCAATCTTCATCAGCCTGTCAGTCACAGACAAAACTACATCGAAACAGGATGCGGCAACCGTGCGCACGGCGTTGCTGGAGGAAGCTGTCGGGGCCCTTCAACCAATTTTCGGTGCACGAGGAGCATCTGCTACCCGTATTCAGGCTGTTCTTGGTCGCTCGCCGGACAAAGATGCGACATTCAGCCTGTCGGTGCATTTGCATTTGCCGGGCCAGAGGATCGTGGCCGTTCACAGTAAGGGAGACGATCTGCGTTCATTGGCCAGGGACGTCATCGACAAGCTAACATCTGCTACTCGCAGGCATTTGGAAAGACTGGCCCATGGTACCGAATTCGCCCGCAAAAGGCGGCGCGAGCGTCTCTACGAGATCACAACCGGGGCCGATCAGCGTCCTGAAAGGGAGCGCAGCCTGGTAGAGGCGAGACTGGCCGAAATCCGGCCCAAGTTGGAAACAGCTGCCAGGCGTGAATTGGCCTATCTGCGTGCCGTGAGCAAACTTCCAACCGGCTATCCCGAAGTCGCCGATATCGTTGACGAAGCCATCATGCGCGTCATTGCGAGCGATCATGGGGTCGTGGATGCCGGGGAATTACAGATTGCCGCCTTGCGCGAACTCTTCGCGGTGATCGACGCGGAAATCGCCGCTCAGCAGATTTCGATGTCGGCTATACCGCTAGACAGCGAAGTGCCTCAAGATGCAGAAGATGAAGCGGAGGCTATGGTCGAAGAGGAATTTTACGAATTCTATCAGCCCGACGACCATGTCACTTTGGCCGATGTCCTGCCAGTTGAGCTCTCGCAGACCAAAGTCGCGCTCGATGAGGTGCACGTTGCAGGCGTGGTCGCGGCTCTGCGCGACCTGCCGAATCTCTGGCGCAGGGTGTTCGTCTTGCGCCAGCAAGATCTCTTCGCACCGAAGCAGGTTTCGGAAGTGGTCGACCGCGCGCTCGATGAGATTGAAGATATTTTCGAAAAGGTATCCGCCTTTCTGGATGCGCGCCTCGCCGAGTGGGGTGCCGACTCGTGGGAAGAAATTTTCCGAAGCAAAGGTTGACGCTGCTGCCGTCAGGCACCGATGCGCACCGGGGTATGAACATTCCTGAAACTACGTCGTTTAGCTGGATGATATTTTCAATCGCGGTGATCGCTGCGATTGCCACGGCCAGCCACGCGATCATCCACAAGCGCGACCCGCGATCGGCGACCATCTGGCTGCTAGCGGTTGCTCTTGTCCCTCTAGGCGGCTCACTTTGCTACCTTTTATTTGGGATAAATCGGGT
The DNA here is from genome assembly GCA_036721875.1 of Bradyrhizobium sp. Taxonomy (GTDB): domain Bacteria; phylum Pseudomonadota; class Alphaproteobacteria; order Rhizobiales; family Xanthobacteraceae; genus Bradyrhizobium. The sequence goes on from DAIMKE010000736.1 coordinate 1,557, forward strand.
TAACCGCAAAGCAATGCGGCTACGCACGGCTCGCCCAGCGAAAAGCGAACTTTCCAATCTAGGTTCGGCGGCCAAGGATTTGCCGCCTCATCTGGCCAGTCTTGCGCGTCTCGGGGGAACCGTGTCAGGCAAAGAACTGTTGCCCGGAAATCGTTGCACCCCCCTTTTTGGGGGCACAGAGGCTTACCCGCAAATGCTTCAGGCGATTTGCGAAGCGAAGCATTCTATCGCCCTTGCCTCGTACATTTTCGAGGGCAAGGGGATCGGGGCGCTTTTTGTCGATACCCTCGCGCAAGCGCGGTCGCGCGGAGTGAGCGTCAAGGTCCTGATCGATGATGCTTATGCCAGGTTATCCAACTCGGACGCCTTCGGAGCGTTGCGGCTTCACGGTATTGATGTCGCCCTTTTCAATCCCCCTGTGATACCGGCACGTCTGCACGGGTTGCATCTGCGCAACCATCGCAAACTGCTCATCGTTGACGGGTACCGGGGCTTTACCGGCGGCATGAACATCCATAGGCCCTATTGGTGTCCCAAGGCCCCGGAAAGCGCTTTCCGCGATCTGCACCTTGAGGTTTCGGGTCCGGTCGTCGGGCAAATGCGGGAGACCTTCGAGCGGGACTGGTACGACAGCAAGGAAGTAGAGCTGGACGAAGGCTTCTGGGCTGGCAAATCTGGCAGTCCGATCACCGACGGAGTTAGCCTTGCGCGCGGGGTAGAATCCGGGCCTGACGAAACGCTGGACCGGATGCGATGGATTTTTATAGGCGCAATCAATGCCGCTCAGAAAAAGATTTCCATTCGCACCCCTTATCTCCTGCCTGATCAGCCTACTATTGCCGCGCTGGGCGCAGCCGCTTTGCGAGGGGTTCGGGTCGAGATCGTGGTCCCGCAAAACAGCGACCATCTGTTCGTGCAATGGGCATCTAAGGCGCATTACTGGCAGATAATCGAACACGGTGTCTGCATTTATGAGCGCCCCGGCCCGTTCGATCATGGCAAGCTGATGATAATTGACGATGCCTGGGTGTGTGTCGGCTCCGCCAACTGGGATGCGCGTAGCCTGCGCCTGAACTTCGAATTCAACCTGGAAATTTACGATCGCAGGCTGGCACTGGAGCTTGGTGACGATTTCGCCCGAATCAGGTCTGCGTCGAAGAAAGTGAGGCCGACCGACCTGTCTGACATGCCGTATTTCGTGAAACTGCGAAATGGCTTTGCGCGGCTGTTTTCGCCGATCCTTTGAAACTGGCGGAACGCGATAATGGAAGAACTCTTTTTTTCTGTGTTCATTCTCTTTGTTTCCATCCTGGTGGCCGGCTTGCTGTTTCATCTCATGAAGGCTCCAACGATCCTGGGCTATATTGCTGTCGGTATTCTTCTGGGGTCCTCAGTCACCGGATTGTTTCCCGATGGTCCGGCGCTGGACTTCATGGCCGAGGCAGGCATTATCCTCCTGCTGTTCATGGTAGGCTTGGAATTTTCGCTTACCGAATTCTGGAGCGACAAGGGCAAAATACTGAAGGCTGGCGCGCTGCAGGGGTTTCTTGTGGGGCTGCCCGTGGGAAGCCTCGTTTGGTGCCTGGGGTGGGGAATCGCGCCCGCGATCTTGCTGGGCGCATCGGTCGCAATGTCCTCGACCGCATTGTCGGCAAAGCAGTTGGACACCCTGATTTACCGCTGGCGGTGAGGGTGTGAATGTGATTCCATCGTTTTGAGCGATGGAGGCGTATGTGTCTGTGCAGCGTGGCTTTTTCGATCTGGATGAGCGGTATGCGGCGCTGTCGGCGGCGGGCGATCCGCTGGAGAAGCTCGGGGCGCTGATCGACTTTGAGATATTTCGCCCCGCGCTGGATGCGGCCTTGCAGCGATCTGACGGCAGGAAGGGCGGGCGGCCGCCGCTGGACGCGGTGATGATGTTCAAGACGCTGATCCTGCAGATGCTCTACGGCCTGTCTGATGCGCAAGCCGAGTTCCAGATCCTCGACCGGCGCAGCTTCGGGCGCTTCCTCGGCCTCGACGATGGCGACAACACGCCCGACGAGACGACGATCTGGCGGTTCCGCGAGGGCCTGGTGCGCGCCAATGCCATCGATGCCTTGTTTGCCCGCTTCGACGCCCACCTCAGAGGTCTGGGCTATCTGGCCATGGGCGGGCAGATCGTCGATGCCAGCATCATCGCCGCTCCGCGTCAGCGCATGACCGACGAGGAGCGCGCCCTGGTCAAGGGCGGCGGCATCCCGGAAGACTGGGCCGCCAAGCCGGCAAAGCTCGCGCAGAAGGATCGCGACGCGCGCTGGACGCTCAAGCGGGGGCGCCGCAAGAAAGGCTCAGATGGCAAACTCATGGCCGAGATAGCCACGCCCATGTTCGGCTACAAATCCCACATCGGCATCGACCAGCGGCACGGCTTCATCCGCACGTGGGGCGCCAGTGATGCCGCCCGCTACGATGG
>DAIMKE010000737.1:0-4009 GCA_036721875.1 Bradyrhizobium sp.
GCGCGGCAGTTTTGGGTACTGCAGGTCGTTGGTTCGAATCCAGCTGCCCCGACCAATAAAATCAATGACTTAGTTCTGATTCTGCCTGTGAAATCTTCCAGGAAATTGCTCCTGGGAAGAAGATTTCGCTTTGGCAGTACCGTGGTCATCCAAGCGCTTATTCCGACGACTGGATCGTCTGGCGCTTCGTAATCTTCCTGTTGCAGGATTCGATGTAGAGCTTCGCTTTTGCCTATTGGACCTCTGGCTCACTCTCCAGCAGGGGCAGGGCACGCCCGGTTGAATTACTCATCAACCTCCGATATGCAGCATTGCGTGCATATCTTGTAATTGATCTCCTCAAGGTTGTGTGGGAAAGACTGCATGCTTGTGAGGATTCGAGTCAATGAATCAAGACAATATCGACTACGCGCGCCGCGCGCAGTCTCGAGATTTGCCGATCGGAAAGATCTGCTTGTTTGCGCTCGCGCTCGCGGTACTCGGCGCCTGCGCGTTCATCGCTTACATGGGGTAAGCGAAAGGTGCGGCCCGCCAGCGTGAACCGGCGGGCCTTTGATTTTCGCTTCAGCCGCCTGGCGTATGACGCCGCACACTGGTCGCCCCCGGGGCACCTCAGACCGGAGTCTCGGCCAATTCGCCGAGCGACTGCGACTGCTGGGCCCTGGCGTCGTGAAGCGAGAAGGCCGGGCCGTCGTAGAGAAACGAGCACTGGTGGATGACGATGTTGCCACGGTCGAGATTCACCAGCGCGTAATCCGGCGGCTCGTGCGTTCCCGGGATGTGGCCCTCGGCCTCGAAGTCGAAGGCGACCTGGTGGGTCAGGGCACGCTGGATGTGGAAGGGAATTCCGCGCCAGCATCCGGCGATCGGCCGGTGCAAATGGCCCATGAACATGTAATCGGGCTTTCGCGTGCGGGCGATCACGTCCCATTCCGCCTCGCCATTGGCGAGCTTGATCGTATCCATGTAGCGCAGGCCGCTGTCGAACGGTGGATGATGCTGGAACAGCAATAGCGGCCGGTCGGCCGGTGCGGCGGCGAGCGCTTCGCCGAGAAAGTTCAGCCGCGCTTCGCAGAGGATGCCGGCGTGGTCCGGCGTGTCTTCGTTCAGCGTGTCCAGCGTGACGACCGTCGCGGCGTCGAAGGCATGCACGCCTTGCACGAAGCCGTTGGCGTCGCGGTCGGCGCCGGCGAACTCGCTGCGAAACGCCTCGCGCTTGTCATGGTTGCCCATCATCAGGATGGTGGGCGCGTCGAGCGCGGCGAGCACGCCGGCGAGGCTGGCATAGGCCGCCTGTTCGCCCCAATGCGCGAGATCACCGGTCACGATGACGAAGGAAATGTCGTTGTGGGTCGTGTTGATCTTTTCGACGGCGACCGCCAGGCGCTCGGCCGGGTCGAGCCCGTACAGCTTGCGGCCGCGCGGCACGAAATGGGTGTCGGTGAGAATGACGAATTTCATCGCTGCATCGTCTCCCGGTCCCACATGGCATAGTCCGGCGAACCCTCGACCCGGATCGCGCCTTGATAGCCGAACTCCACCATGTGAACGGTGACGTAGTCCGGGCCGACGAAGGCGACGCCGTAGGATTCCGGAAGGTCGGACGCGCTGAGCATCAGCTTTTCCGAGAACAGCGGATAGCTCGCATGGTTGGTGCCGCGCAGCGACGTGGTGGGGACGCCGGCCACCGAGCCGCCGAGCGGCAGGTGGCAATGGCCGAAGAAGATGTGCCGGATCTTGTCGCGGTGCCGCCCGACGATCTGGCGGAACGCTGCGTCATCCAGCAGGCCGATCTGGTCCATCGGGCCGAGGTGGGTCGGCATCGGGTGGTGATGCATGAACAGCAGGAACGGGCCGTCATGCTCCGACAGCCGCCGCTCCAGCCAATCCTGGCGCGACGCGCAATAGCGTCCGGCATGGGTCCGCGGTTCGTTGGTATCGAGAAACAGGCAGCGGCCCGCAACTGTATCCTGAATGCCCTGCGCAAAGCCGTCCGGCTCGACATATTCGGGAAACACGCCGAGAAAGGCCGCGCGGTTGTCGTGGTTGCCGATGCACAGCCGGACCGGAAGCGGAAAGCTGTCGAGGCGGCTCCTCAGCCATTCATAGTCCGCCCGGTCGCCCCAATCGGACAGGTCGCCCGTGATCACCATCAGTTCGGCGTCGCCATGATCCTGCAGGACGTGGCCGAGCGCCCGCTCGAAATTGTAGCGAGGATCGCGGCCGCCGATCGTGCTGCCTGACGCGGTGAGGTGGATGTCGCTCATATGGATGAGTTTCATGAGGCGCGCCTTTTTTTGGAAAAGGCCGCGGAGCGCGATGGCGCTCCGCGGGAGGTATGGAGATGAATCAGCGTGCGGTGCCGACCGAGCGCGGCAGCAGCTTCTGCACGTCGGCGGTCATGTCGGCGAGCACGGCATCGGGCTCCTTGGTGCGCGTGCCTGACACGATGCTGTTAAGGTGGTCCTTGATGACGTCGGTGATCTTGAGGCCGTTGTCGCCGGGGAACGCATACCATTTGGTCAGCAGCGGCAGCTGCTTGACTGCGGTGTAGTTGTTCGGGTTCTTGACGTAGAAGTCCTTCAGGTAGACGTCGTTGGTGACCTTGTTGGGGGGCATGTAGCCGGTGGTCTCGGCCATGATCGCCGCGCCCTTGGGCCCGGTCCAGAACTTCACCACTTCCCAGGACGCGTCGCGCTTCGCCTTGTCCTTGGCGAGGATCATCACGACGTTGCCGCCGGCCGGCAGCCGGCCAGTGTTGGCTACGACGTCGGGAAAAGTGTGCGTCTTCAGCGCGAACTTGTCGCCGACCATCTGCGTCACCTTGTTCAGGTCCGAGGTCGAGGTGACGTGGATGCCGGTCTTGCCGGCAGCGAACGCTGCGCGCATTGCGGGCTGATCGAGGTTGGGCATGCCGCCCTCGCTGACGAGGCGCGCCAGCGTCCGGATCGCGAACTGGCCTTCCGGTCCGTTGAAAGCCACCTTGGTCTCATCCGCGTTCAGCATCGAGCCGCCGCGGGAGAACACCGGCGCCTGCCACAGCCAGTTTCCGGTGATGTCCCAGGCGTAGGTGATGCCGTTGACGTCAGGCGCGCTGGCCTTGATCTTTTTCGCAAGATCGATGATTCCGTCCCAGGTCGTCGGCAGTTTTTCCGGATCGGCACCGGCCTTCTTGGCGAGGTCCAGATTGACGTAGACGATCGGCAGCGAAATCGCGAACGGCAGCGCATAGACCTTCCCGCTCGAGGTGCCGATGTCGAACATCGCCTGGTGGAAGCCCTGCTTGTCGAAATCCTTTTCCGCAGCGATGTAGCCGTCGAGCGGCGCAGGAATGTTCTTGTCGACGAGAACGCGGATACGGTTGAGGCCCTGGAAGCTGACGTCGGGCATCTGGTTTGTGACGGCTTCGCGCAGCACGCGCTGGGTGCCGTCCTCGTAGGACTCGTAGGGCGCGCGCATCGTCACCTTGATGTCGGGGCGGACCTTGGCGAACTCTTCCGCGATCTTCTTGTGGGTCTCGGTGAACAGTTCCGGGTACGGATACTGGATCATTACTTCGGTCTGGCTCTGGGCATGGGCGCCCGCCACGCCGGCAAGCACGGCGAATGCCGCGGCGGTCATTCTCTTCAACATCGAAGTCTCCTTTGCTGTGAATGCACCTGAAGGACTATTTGATGCCGGTCATCGTGATGCCTTCGATGAACCGGCGATGGGCAAGCAGGAACGCGACGAGGAGCGGCGCGATGATGACGATGGCAGCGGCCATCAGCGGGCCGTAGTTGGTGCCGGCTTCCTCGTTGCGGAAGGCGGCAACGCCGAGCGGCGGCGTACGCAAATGCTCGCTGTTGAGTACGATCAGCGGCCAGAAATAATCGTTCCAGTGCGCGACCACCGAGAAGATGCCGAACGCCGTCAGCGCCGGGATCGCGGTCGGCAGCATCACGCGCCAGACGATGCCGAACTCGGAAATGCCGTCCATGCGCGCGGCCTCGATCAGATCGTCAGGGAC
>DAIMKE010000738.1:0-3994 GCA_036721875.1 Bradyrhizobium sp.
CGCTTGCGGCGGCCGAGCGCGTGCTGAAGCCCGGCGGCCGGCTGGTCGTGGTGTGGTTCCATTCGCTGGAAGACCGCATCGTCAAGGATTTCCTCAATGCGCGTGGCAAGTCCGGCGGCGGTTCGCGGCACCTGCCCGAACTGGCGCAGGTAGCGCCCAGCTTTCAGATTCTGACCAAGCGGCCGATCATTCCCGGCGAAGCGGAGGTATCAGCCAACCCGCGCGCGCGCTCGGCCAAGCTGCGCGCTGCCGAGCGCACCGCGGCGCCTCCGCATGCCGCGGGCAGCCTGCCGGCCTGGCCCGTTCTCGCCGACGTGTTGCGGGGGGGCTGAGCCATGCGGATCATCCATCTCCTCGTGATCGGCGCGCTGATTTTCGCGGCCGCGTATGTCTACCGCATCAAGATGGAATCGACGGCGCGCGTCGAGCGCGTGCTGCGGCTCAATGCAGAGATCCGCGAACAGCGCGATGCCATCGCAGCACTCCGCGCGGAATGGGCCAGGCTCGATGCACCGCTGCGGCTGCAGGGCCTCGCCGAACGCCATCTCGGGTTGAAGCCGCTGAACGCCGCGCAATATGACCAGCTCAAGAACCTGCCGGAACGGCCGCCGAGCTTTGCAAGACCTGGCGCTGCCGACCCGATCGGATCGATGATCGACACCATCGAGGCGGCTGCGGAAGCGTCGTCCGTGACGGGTTCGGTTCCCCCACCGGGAGGTCAGCGATGACCGAGCGGGTGCGCGCAACCGGAAGGCCCGCGGAGCCGTGGCGGCAGCGGCTGATCCGCAGCCTGCTCTACGGGCGCAATGTCGATCGCGCCGAGAAGGCGCGGGCGCGGGTGGGGCTTGCGATCCTGGCGTTCGCCGCAATCTATGCCGTGCTGGCCGCACGCCTGGTGATGTTCGCGGTCGGCGCCGACGGCCATGGCGCGCGCCGCACCGCTTCGCAGGACGCCATTGCGACCGCGCGCCCCGATATCGTCGACCGCAACGGCACGGTGCTCGCCACCGACGTCAAGAGTCCGAGCCTGTTCGGCGAGCCGCGGCGCATCATCGACAAGGACGAGGCGATCGAACTGTTGACTGCGGCGCTGCCGGACCTCGACGAGGCGGAGGCGCGCACGCGGCTGTCTTCGCGCAAGGGCTTCGTCTGGCTCAAGCGCGAGATCACGCCGAAGCAGCAGCAGAACATCCACAAGCTCGGCATTCCCGGCATCGGCTTCCTGCGCGAGAACAAGCGCGTCTACCCGACCGGCGCGTCGGTCGCGCATCTGATCGGCCTCGTCAACATCGACAACCAGGGCATCGCCGGGATGGAGAAATGGCTGGACAATAACGGTCTGGCCGATCTGCATCGCGCGGGATTTGCCACCGATCGGCTGCAGAAACCGGTGGAGCTGTCGATCGACCTGCGCGTCGAGCACGCGCTGCGCGACGAATTGATGAAGGCGAAGGAGAAGTACAAGGCCAAGGCCGCGTCGGGCCTCGTCTCCAACGTCAGGACCGGCGAGATCGTGGCGCTGGTGTCGCTGCCGGATTTCGATCCGAACAATCCGAAGGAGGCGCACGATCCCGACCGCATCAACCGCCTGACCACGGGCGTGTTCGAAATGGGCTCGACCTTCAAGGCGCTGACGCTGGCGATGGCGCTGGATTCCGGCAAGGCCAACCTCAACACGCTTTATGACGGGCGCGGCACGCTGAAATTCGGCAAGTTCACCATCCACGATACGCATCCGGTCGGCCGCAACATCACGCTGACGGAAGTGTTCACCTTCTCCTCCAACGTCGGCGCCGCCAAGATCGCGCTGAACCAGGGCGTCGAGGCGCACAAGGCGTTCCTGAAGAAGCTCGGCCAGATGGATCGGCTGCGCACCGAACTGCCCGAGAGTACCTCGCCGATCGTGCCGAGGCGCTGGACCGAGCTCAACACCATTACGGCCGCCTTCGGTCACGGCATCGCGGTGGCGCCGCTGCAGGCGGTGATGGGCATCAACGCCTGCATCAACGGCGGACTTCTGATTCCACCGACGTTCCTGAAGCGATCGGAGGAGGAAGCGCGAGCCATCGCAAAGAAGGTGCTGCGGACGGAAACCTCCGACAAGATGCGCTATCTGATGCGACTGAATGCCGAGATCGGAACCGCCAAGAAGGCCGACGTGAAGGGCTATTACATCGGCGGCAAGACCGGCACCTCGGAAAAGGTCGTCAACGGGCGCTATTCCAAGAAGCAGGTGCTGAACTCGTTCACCGCCATCCTTCCGGCCGACAATCCGCAGTATCAGCTTTTGGTGATGCTGGACGAACCGAAGGCGCTGCCGGAAACCCACGGCTTCATTACCTCCGGCTGGAACGCAGTCCCGACCGGCGGCAAGGTCATTGCCCGCATCGGACCGCTGCTGGGCATCGAGCCGCGTTTCGACCTGCCGCCGTCCGAGCGCCTTATTCTTGCGGCATCGAGGACAACCCAGTAAGGCGTAGATTACCCGCGCCTAACTGCGCGGGCCGGACTGGAAGAACATGAAACTTCGCGATCTCTTCAGCGATGACGCTGCGATCGAACCGCGCGCGGAAGCCGTCGAAGTGCGCGGCCTAGCGGTCGACAGCCGCGCGGTCAGGCCGGGCGACCTGTTCTTTGCACTGGCCGGCAGCAAGACCGACGGTTCGCGCTTCATCGATGCGGCGATAGCGGCGGGTGCAGTTGCGATCGTCAGCGATCGTGCGTCACCGGGCGACACCCGCGTGCCCTTTGTCGTGACGCCGAACCCGCGCCTTGCGCTGGCGCGCGCGGCGGCGCGTTTCTATCCGCGGCAACCCGCGACGATTGCCGCGGTGACCGGCACCAGCGGCAAGACGTCGGTCGCAGCGTTCACGCGCCAGATCTGGGAACGGCTCGGGCATGTCTCCGCCAGCATCGGCACCATCGGGCTGGTTTCGCCGAAGCGCACGGTCTATGGCTCGCTGACGACGCCGGACCCGATCGCGCTGCACCGGCAGCTCGACGAGATCGCCGGCGATGGCGTGACGCATCTGGCCTTCGAGGCGTCCTCGCACGGCCTCGACCAGTTCAGGCTCGACGGCGTGCGCGTCGCGGCCGGCGGCTTCACCAACCTGTCGCGCGACCACATGGATTATCATCCTGACGTGGCGCATTACCTCGCCGCCAAGCTGCGGCTGTTCCGCGATCTCGTCGCGCCCGGCGGCGCGGCCGTGATCTCGGCCGACCATGAATGCTCGGCGCAGGTGATGGAGGCTGCGCGGGCGCAAGGCCTGCGGATCATCGCAGTCGGCCACCGTGCGGATGGGGACGGGGAAGGCATCCGTCTCGTCGGCGTCGGCGTCGAAGGATTTGCGCAGAATCTCGACCTGGAAACCCGCGGGCGGCATTACACGGTCAAGCTGCCGCTGGTCGGTGAATTCCAGATCGAGAATTCACTCGTTGCTGCGGGACTTGCGATCGGCACCGGCAGCGACCCTGACGCCGTCTTCGCGGCGCTCGAACATCTCGAAGGCGCCAAGGGCCGCCTGGAACAGGTCGGCGAACATAACGGCGCGCCGATCTTTGTCGACTACGCGCACAAGCCGGATGCGCTGGCGAAGGCGCTGCAGGCGCTGCGGCCCTACGCCAAACGCAAGCTCGTCGTGATCTTCGGCGCCGGCGGCGACCGCGACGCGGGCAAGCGGCCGTTGATGGGCGCCATCGCGGCTGAGAATGCCGATCATGTCATCGTCACCGACGACAATCCGCGCAGTGAAAACCCTGAAGCCATCCGCGCCGCGATTCTCGCCGCGGCCAAGAACGCAACTGACATAGGCGATCGCGCTGAAGCGATACGCGCAGGCGTATCGGCGCTGCAGCCGGGCGATGTGCTGCTGATCGCCGGCAAGGGGCACGAGACCGGACAGATCGTCGGCGACAAGGTTCTGCCGTTCAGCGATCACGAGGCGGTCGCGGCGACGCTGGCAGCGAGGGTGGCATGAGCGCTGTGCCGTTG
>DAIMKE010000739.1:0-3992 GCA_036721875.1 Bradyrhizobium sp.
CTATACGCTCTCCGACAAGGCGTCCGACGCCGAGGCCCAGCGGCTGGCGGATGCCGAAAACAAGTCGGACGCGATCGGCGGCGTCAATCTCGCCGACGAGCCGAGCGAAGTCGCCGACATCCTGATCGATCTGGTGCAGCGGGAGACGCGAACCTTCTCGAATCGTTTCGCGCGGACGCTGATGGGCGAAATGAAGAACACGGTGCGAATGCACAAGCATCCGCTGAAATCGGCCGGTTTTCGTGTCCTGAAAGCGCCGGATGTGCCCTCGGTCCTGGTCGAACTCGGTTACGTCTCGAACAAGGGCGACCTCGAACATTTGGTATCGGAGAGCTGGCGGAACAAGACGGTCGGATCGATGGCCCAGGCGATTGACGCTTTCTTTGCCAAAAGGCTGGCGGGTAAATGAAAATTCGAACGGGCGCTGCCGCAAGAGTTGAGTGAAAAGCGGACCATAAAGCAGCCCAAGCCCTAGTTTGGCCACAGCGACAACGCTATAGAAAAGTACCGTCGGGCCTTCGGAATCGGGCAATATTGTCCGCTGGCCCCTTTTTTGTTCGATCGCGTAACGGTGGCCCGTGGACGGGATTGCCGTGCTAGGACAGATGCCGCAGCTATCGCCGCACAGGTTTGAAACGGAACTTCGATAATGCGCTTGCTAGTCCGGTTTTTTGGTTTCCTGTTTGCCGCCGGAACCATCGTGTTCCTCGTGGGCGTCGCCGGCGTTGCCGGCGCGATCTGGCATTTCTCCAAGGACTTGCCGGAGTACTCGCAGCTTCAGGATTACGAACCGCCGGTCATGACGCGCGTCCATGCGTCCGACGGCGCGCTGCTCGGCGAATACTCCAAGGAGCGCCGTCTCTATCTGCCGATCCAGGCGGTTCCGAAGCTGGTCATCAACGCGTTCCTCGCCGCCGAGGACAAGAACTTCTACGAGCATGGCGGCATCGACTTCACCGGCATGGCGCGCGCCGCCGTTTTGTATGCGCAGAATTTGGGTTCCAACCGGCGTCCGCAGGGCGCCTCGACGATCACCCAGCAGGTCGCGAAGAACTTCCTTCTGACCAACGAGGTCTCCTTCACCCGCAAGATCAAGGAAGCCCTGCTGGCGATGCGCATCGAGCGCGCCTATTCCAAGGACCGCATCCTCGAACTCTACCTCAACGAAATCTATCTCGGCCTCGGCGCCTACGGCATCGCGGCCGCATCGCTGGTCTATTTCGACAAATCGGTGAACGAACTCACGATCGCCGAAGCCTCGTATCTGGCGGCGCTGCCGAAGGCGCCGGCCGCGCTGCATCCGGTCCGTAACCGCGACCGCGCGGTCGAGCGGCGCAACTACGTGGTCGATCGCCTCGTCGAAAACGGCTGGATCAAGCAGGCCGATGCCGACAAGGCCCGCAAGGAACAGCTCAACGTCACCAGCCGCGGCAACGGTGCGCATATCTTCGCCGGCGAATATTTTGCCGAGGAGGTCCGCCGCGACATCTTTGAGCGCTACGGCGAAAAGAAGCTGTACGAAGGCGGTCTGTCGGTCCGCGCCACGCTCGATCCGAAGATGCAGGTGATGGCGCGCAAATCCATGGTGGCCGGTCTCGTCAGATATGACGAAGCCAGCGGATGGCGCGGGGCGCCGTCGAAACTGGATATCTCGGGCGATTGGGGCGTCAAACTCGCGGACGTCAAGGCGCTCGGTGATATCTCGCCCTGGCGGATGGCCGTGGTGCTCGAAACATCCGACCAGTCGGCGCGAATCGGCTTCCAGCCGGGCCGCGAACTGGGCGGCGCGGTCAGCAAGGTCAGGCAGACCGGCATCGTCACGCTCGACGGCGTGCGCTGGGCCAAGGCCGCTTCGGGCCCCACGAAGGGCAAGACGCCGACCTCGGTGGCGCAGGTCCTGTCGCCCGGCGACGTGATCTATGCCGACCCGCTGTTCGACAAGGAAGGCAAGCCGGTCGAAGGGCAATACCGCCTGCGTCAGTTGCCGGAAGTATCCGGCGCAATGGTCGCCATGGACCCGTGGACCGGCCGCGTGCTGGCGATGGTCGGCGGCTTCTCGTTCGACCAGAGCCAGTTCAACCGCGCCACGCAGGCATATCGGCAGCCGGGCTCGTCGTTCAAGCCGCTGGTCTATTCGGCGGCGATGGACAACGGCTATACGCCCTCGACCGTCGTGGTCGATGCGCCGATCGAAATCGACCAGGGGCAGGGCGCCGGCACGTGGCGTCCGGAAAACTATTCGTCCGGCAAATACGGCGGACCGACGACGCTGCGTAATGCGCTGCGGCAATCGCTCAACACGGTGACGGTGCGGCTCGCACAGGACGTCGGCATGCCGCTGATCGGCGAGTATTCGAAGCGCTTCGGCGTCTATGATGAACTGCCGAACTACCTCTCTTATGCGCTGGGTGCCGGCGAAACCACGGTCATGCGGATGGTCACCGCCTATTCGATGTTCGCCAATGGCGGCCGCCGCGTGAAGCCGACGCTGATCGATCGTATTCAGGACCGTTACGGCCGCACCATCTTCAAGCACGACGCGCGCGAATGCCGCGGCTGCGACGCGCCCGGCGGCTGGAAGAATCAGCCCGAGCCCCAGTTGGTCGACCGCCGGGAGCAGGTGCTGGATCCGATGACGGCCTACCAGATCACCTCGATGATGGAATATGTGGTGCAGGCCGGCACCGCGACGGTGCTCAAGGAAGTCGGCAAGCCGATCGCCGGCAAGACCGGCACCACCAACGATGAAAAGGACGCGTGGTTCATCGGCTTCTCGCCGGACCTCGTCGTCGGCATCTATGTCGGCTTCGACAAGCCGCGCAACCTCGGCCGCGGCATGACCGGCGGTCATCTGGCCGCGCCGATCGCCAAGGATTTCCTCAAGCTCGCGCTCGCCGACAAGCCGGCGATCCCGTTCAAGGTTCCCGCCGGCATCAAGCTGGTCCGTGTCGACGCCAAGAGCGGCATGCGGGTCGGTCCGGGCGAGGGCGGCCGAACCATCCTGGAAGCGTTCAAGCCGGGCACGGCGCCGCCGGATAACTACTCCGTCATCGGGGTCGCCGACATGGATGGACGGGCGCCGCAGGGATACCCGCCAGGCTATCAGCAAGGGTACCAGCAGGGCTATCAGCAAGGGTATCAACCCGACGTCGGCGGCAACATCATGCGCCCCGGCGGACTCTACTAGCTCCGCCGGCCGGTTGCGCTTTGCGGCGTGCGCCGCTACATCCGGCCCGTCACACAAGTCTGAGCCGGTTCTGATTCACGCAGGATGCGGGGCTAAAGCCTTTTCCGTCCGATTGAATCGGAACGGGGCTCTGGATTCTTGTTTGACGCGTTTTCTTCACGCGAACCGGTTTCCACTTCGCTGGAAAACGCTCTAGTATTATTCAGTAGCGGTGCTCACCGCAGATCAGAGAGACCATGCGCGCCGAAGTCGAACGCCTCGTTGAAGAGATCAAGCAGTCAGTCGGGCTGCTGAGGAGGCATCTTTGACGTCGAACAGTCCACGGCTCGCCTCGCCGAGCTGAACAAGCTCGCCGAAGATCCCAATCTCTGGAACGACCCCCAGAAGGCCCAGAAGCTGATGCAGGAGCGCACCTCGCTGGAGGATGCGCTCGCCGGCATCGGCAAGGTCGAGCGCGATCTCAGCGACAATGTCGAGATGATCGAACTCGGCGAGGCCGAGAACGATGCCGGCGTCGTGACCGAAGCCGAGAACGCGCTCAAGGCGCTGAAGAAGGAAGTCGCCCGCCGCGAACTCGAAGCGCTGCTGTCGGGCGAAGCCGACCGGTTCGATTCCTATCTCGAGGTCCATGCCGGCGCGGGCGGCACCGAAAGCCAGGACTGGGCCGAGATGCTGCTGCGCATGTATACGCGCTGGGCCGAGAAACACGGCTTCAAGATCGAGTATCTCGAGGAAACCCAGGGCGAAGAAGCCGGCATCAAGTCCGCCACCATCCAGATCTCCGGCCACAACGCCTATGGCTGGC
>DAIMKE010000740.1:0-3992 GCA_036721875.1 Bradyrhizobium sp.
CGTTGCTTGCTGCGGCGCAACCTGCCTTGACTGAGAAGACGAAGCGACCGATGTCGATCCGGGTAGGACTGAGGCAGAAACATGGCGCATGGCGTTTCGGTTCTCGCTCTGCTGATGGTGCTCGGCGCGTCGACCCTAGCGCAGGCACAGGAACAGGAATTGCCTGTGAGCGAAGTCGCGCCGAAAATATTCGTGCATGTCGGCGAGGTCGCGCTGATGACCCGAGAGAACGACGGCGCGACCGCCAATGTCGGGTTCATCGTCGGTGACAAGGCGGTGGCGGTAATCGACACCGGCGGCAGCGTTCGCGAAGGCGAGCGGCTGCTGGCTGCGATCCGCGCCCGCACCGACAAGCCGATCCGGTACGTCATCAATACGCACGGCCATCCGGACCACGTCTTTGGCAACGCGGCATTCGTGAGCAGCGGAACCGTGTTCGTCGGCCATCGGAACCTGCCGCAGGCGCTGGCCGTGCGTGGACCATTCTACACCGACGCATTCCGCCGGATCATGGGCGAGCAGCCAATGGAGGGGGTGCGTATGATTGCGCCCACCCTCCTCGTCGACGGCACCACAAAACTCGACCTCGGCTCGCGCACGCTGACGGTCAGTTCCTGGCCGACCGCGCACAGCGACAATGATCTCACCGTGCTCGACGAGCAAACCGGCACCCTGTTCGCAGGCGATCTCCTGTTCCTCGCGCACATTCCAGTGCTGGATGGCAGCCTTCGCGGCTGGCTGAAGGTGACCGACGAACTCGGCACCCTTCCCGCCCAACGCGTGGTTCCCGGTCACGGGCCGGTGAGCGAATGGCCGGGGGCACTTGCCGACCAGCGCCGCTACCTGACGAAATTGGCGGCGGATATTCGCGCCCTCATCGCCCGCGGCGAACCGATAACGGCCGCCGCCAGCACCGCCGCCGCCTCCGAGCGGCCGGTTTGGCAACTGTTCGAGGATTACAACGCGCGCAATGCAACATCGGCATATTCGGAAATTGAATGGGAATAGCCGGCCCAATGCTCTATGTTGACGTGGCCCAGCGAAGGACCGCCGCCATGCCCGGACGTCGTTTCCGCCTCTTCTGCATCGCCAGCGCGCTCTGCAGCGCCATTGTGCTCGGCACGCAAATTGCGCCCGCGGCAACGCCCGGGGCCAACGATCCATGGCCCGGCCTCGTTCAGGACATCTTCAACAATCGCGCGATGAACGATGGCGCCGAGGTGATCGGCATCGAGATGCCGTACCGCGCCGAAGACGCGGCAATCGTTCCCGTCACCCTGCGCACCCGGCTAGCGCCCGGCGACGACAGGCGCGTGCTGCGGATCACGCTGGTCATCGACCAGAACCCGGCGCCGATGGCGGCGAAGTTCGAGCTGGGACCGAACGCCAACGTAACGGAAATCTCGACGCGCGTGCGCGTCAACAACTACACCGACGTCCATGCCGTGGCCGAGCTGAGCGACGGCAAGCTCTACATGACGAAGACCTACGTGAAGGCTTCCGGCGGCTGCTCCGCCCCCGCCGCCAAGAACGCCATAGAAGCGAAAGCCCGGCTCGGCCAGATGCGATACCGCCAATTCGCGCGATCTGGCCAGGGCCCCGCCAGCGGCGCTCGCGAGGCGCAGATCATGATCGGTCATCCCAGCCATTCCGGCCTGCAGATGAATCAGGTCACGCAGCTCTACATCCCGGCCTTCTTCGTCAACGAGTTGCGGCTGTGGCAGGACGACAGTCTGGTGCTGGCGATGGAAGGCGGGATCTCGATTTCCGAAGATCCCAATATCCGCTTCACCTATGTCTCGAATGGCGCGAAGCGTTTTCGCGCAGAGGCCAGGGACACCGAAGGCCACGTCTTCCAGAAGGAATGGAGCGTCGAGGATTCCGGTATGTGAGGCACCGCGGCATGCGGGCATCGAACGTTAAGCTCTAAAAACATCTCACTTCAGCTTCGGCCTGCGCGCGCCTGAGATCGTTGAGCGCACCGGCCGCCTGCGCGGACGTGCGGAACGGTGCACCCAGATCGCTCCGAACCTGCGACATGCTCATAACGGTTTCGGCCGTGACATAGCGCGCGTAAGGCAGGAGCGACGCGATGATGTCGATCGAACAGGAGCATTGTTCGATGGCCTGCCGCGTCTCGCCATTCGCCTTCATGCAGCCAAAGACGTATTCGGCGCGCGCCGACGTCGGATAGTCGTTGAGGTCTACGGACCGCGCAAACGCAGCCGTCATCATCAGCACCGCCGCCGCGGCGACAATACGTCGTACCGATCCGACAATTGTCATGTTCTTCCCTCTGGCTGCGAAGTGTGAAAGCTATGCTATGACAATCCTGCTGAAAAGATGTTTGCAAAGCACGTTCAGGGCACCCATGACACATTGCATTCGCATGTCGCTGGCTGCGGTTATCGTGGCGTTTGCGCAGCTCGGCACATGCTACGGCGCGGACACCGTGCGGGTTGCAGTGCAAAAAACCGGAACACTGGCTTGGGAACTTGCCGTGATCCGCGCGCACGGTCTCGACAAGCAGGCCGATCTCACCGTGCAGGCCATTGAACTCGCAAGCCCCGAGGCGGGCAAGATCGCGCTTCGCGCCGGCAATGCCGATATCATCGTCTCCGACTGGCTGTGGGTGTCGCGCGAACGCACCCTTGGTGCCAAGCTTACATTCTATCCCTATTCGAGCGCGCTCGGCGCCGTGATGGTACCGGCCTCGTCCCCAATCCAGACATTGGCCGATCTCAAAGGCCGCGAGCTCGCGGTTGCAGGCGGGCCCGATCGACAAGAACTGGCTGCTGCTGCAGGCGTTTCTGAAACAGGGCGGCATCGACCTGAAGTCTGACGCGACGATCGCCTATGGAGCGCCCCCACTGCTGATGGCCAAGACGCTGGGCGGCGAAATGGATGCGACGCTGAACTACTGGAATTTCTGCGCCGTGATGGAAGCAAAGGGCTTTCGCCGCGTCGCCGGCATCGAGGATCTCTTGCCGAAACTGGGGGCCAGGGGTCGCACCGCCATGATCGGTTATGTCTTCGACGAAAAATGGGCAAGCGCCAACCAGGATGCGATCACGCGGTTCATCGCGATGACCCGCAAGGCCAAGGAGATCCTGTCGAGTTCGGATGCGGCGTGGGAGACGATTGCACCGCTGACCGGCGCCGCCGACGCCGCCACTTTGCGCACCTACCGCGACCGCTATCGGGAAGGCATTCCGCGTCGCCCGATCGCCGACGAGGAAGCCGACGCCCGCACTCTCTACCGCGTGCTGGCCGCGACCGGCGGCCGAGAGTTGGTCGGTCCGGCGCAGGAACTCGAACCCGGTACGTTCTATCACGCGATCCCCGGAGATTGAGGTGCCGCGCCTGCTGTCATTTGCTGTGTTCGTTGCGACCTGGTGGATCGCCTCGCTGCTCATCGGTGACGCCAAGCTGCCGCCTCCCCCGACCGTGCTCGCGGCGATGGCCACAGAAGCAAAGTCCGGCGCGCTGTTCTTCAATCTCGGCGCGACATTGGCGCGCGTGGCGCTCGCGTTCGTTCTCGCGATGTCGCTGGGGTCAGCGATCGGCTACCTGATGGGCCGGGTTCGGCTTGCCGATCGAATTTGCGATCCCTGGCTGATCCTGCTGCTCAATCTGCCGGCGCTCGTCGTGATCGTGCTGGCCTACATCTGGGCCGGGCTGACGGAGGCGGCGGCGATCGCGGCCATCGCCGTCAACAAGCTTCCGACCGCCGTCGTCACCCTGCGCGAGGGCGCGCGGGCGCTCGACGCAGCCCTCGATGAAATGGCGACGGTGTTTGCGATCCCGCGCTGGCGGGCGTTCCGGCACGTGATCTTGCCGCAACTGGCGCCTTACATCGCAGCCGCCGCGCGATCCGGACTTTCACTGGTCTGGAAGATCGTCCTGGTCGCGGAATTGCTCGGACGTCCGAATGGCGTCGGCTTCGAGATCGGCGTCGCCTTCCAGCTGTTCGACATCCCGCTTCTGCTCGC
>DAIMKE010000741.1:0-3988 GCA_036721875.1 Bradyrhizobium sp.
CCCCGCCGAGAGGCGGTCGGCGATTGAGCGACGCAAGGCATCCATGTCCATCATGCGTGGACCTTCATATGCGCCAGAGCCTGCACCACCAGTCCGGCTTGGCAGGCAAGTTGAGTTCAGGCAGATCGCACCAGCGCCGGTGCACTAGATAGTACATGCACTCCTGACAGCGCATCCGGTCCGGTCCGTAAGGCTCCAGAAGCCAGCCCGAGATCACCAGTTTCTGGCGCAGATCGTCCGCGCTCAGCGGCCGCAGGATGTCCAGTAGTTTCCCGAACTCGCGGTCGGTTTCAGGGAACGGGCTGACCTCGGTCACAAGCCCATCCTCGAATATATCCTCGATCATGCGAAGCAACATATCATGGTCCGCATCAGCCGGAGAAAGGCCGTAGCGGTCCGTGAAGTATTTCGTATCCCGTGCCGTGGCGACGGCATCTTTGTTTTCGCTCATGACGGCCTCCCCACCGGTGTGCGTTTCTCCCGAAGCAATTCCGCTGTAAGGCGAGATTGCTTCGGGGTAGATGGGTCAGGCGGTCCGGAAGCGGGCCATCTCCTCGCCGGTGTCGCCGTCATGCGCATGCACGGTGCAGACGAGGCAGCTGTCATAGGACCGGCAAACGTGGCCGACCTCGACCGGATCATGCTTGTTCTTGATCGGGGTTCCGAGCAAGGCCTCTTCGATCGGGCCGCGCTGGCCGTCGGCGGAACGCGGGCCAACGTTCCAGGTCGTCGGTGCGATGATCTGGTAGTTCGCGATCTTGCCGTTCTTGACTTCGATCCAGTGGCACAGAGCGCCACGGATCGCTTCGGTGGCACCCCACCCCTTGCCGTCCCGTTCAGTCGGCTTGATGTACCACTCGTCGTTCAGGCGGAACTCGCGCAGGATACGCTCCGCCTCGCGATAGAGGATGCACAGTTCGTGCATCCGCGCGAAGTGTCGCAGCATGATCGAGGCACCGCCCATCTTGCGGTACATGTCGAGCACGAGACCATCTGAATGCTGGAATGCCTGCCCGGTCGTGTTTCCAGCGATCAGACGCCGTGCCAGCGGACCGGCCTCCAGCGCGCCGCTCTCGGCGTGCCGCACGGCGGTACCCCAGGAGTATTTTCCATTCGTATCGACGGTATTTTTGGCGATCGGCTTGGTGGTACGGTCGAAAGGATGAACGGCGCTCTTGCCTTCGTCATACCAGGCATGGGTCGTATCTTCGCGGGTGAAGATGTGCTCCATCGGGCCGAAGCTGTCGGTGGCACCGTCATAGGTACCGGCCTTCATGATCACCGCACCTGAGCGGCTGTCTATTGTCGGCTTGTTGTACTTGTCTTCATGCGGCAGGTAGCCCCAAGTCACGAACCTGCCGTGGCCCTTGCCATAGTGTTGCAGTCCGATCTCCTTCGACATGCGCCAGAACAGGCCCAAGTCCGAATTGGCATGTTTCGGGCTTTCGTCCAGCCAGGCCTCGAACTGCTCGAGGGTCTGGATCTGTTCGTAGCGCTCCATCGAACAGCCGAGCCAGAGCGGTTCGATCCAGTTCTGGCGGAAATGCTCGAGAATCGCCCAGGCGCGCGTCACGTCGGTCAGGGTGGGGGCACACATCACGCCGCCCGGCACCATGAAGGAGGAATGCGGCCACTGACCGCCCAAGAGCGCGTAGATCTCAACCGGACGGCCCGAGATCGTCACGCCAGCCTCATAGGAGGTGCCGGTGAAGGGCGAATAGCGCTTGACCGCTTCTTCGTAGAACGGGCTCGCCGCATAGTTGGCGTTGGTGTAGTCGATCATGAAGAGTCCGTAGTGGTGGCGCGGCAGCGATTGCAGCGACTCCACGATCTGGCCGAGGTTGCGTGCAAGGATCGCGTTACGCGGCACGGTCGTGCCCCAGGCGGTGTCAAGCGCCCAGGCGGCGCAGGTCAGGTGCGAGGCGCCGCAGATGCCGCAAGCGCGCGGTGTCACCACGAGCCCGGCCTGCGGGTCCTTGTCCTTCAGGATCACCTCGAAGCCGCGGAACAGTTCCGCATGCGTCCAAGCATTGGTCACCACACCGTCCTGGATATCAACGCGCACGTCGAGATCGCCTTCGACGCGGCCGACCGGAGAGATGTCGAGAGTCTCGACGCTGGATAGTGCTGTCATTTTCTTGGTTCCTCCCTGAACGGATTTAAACGACGAAGATGTCTTCTTCCGCCCAAGCGGGGGCCATGCCCTTGGCGGCGGCGGTCAGCTTGATGTATCCGACCTTGTCGACGCCCGTAGGCATGTCCTTGGGCACACCCATGACCGTCTGGGTCTTGAAGACGGTGCCAGGGCTCAGATCGAAGAAGGGGAACTCAGGTTCCGTGCAGCCGAGGCAAGGCATGCCGGCCCGTGTCTTCGACGAGTGGCGGTTCCAGAGGATGCGATTGCAGGGGCTGTGCGTCATCGGGCCGCGGCAGCCCAGATCGTAGAACAGGCAGCCCTTGCGCTGCCCGAAGGCTGTGGTCGAGACCTTGTAGGCGAAATGCATGTTGCGGGTGCAACCGGTCTGCGTGAAGGACGAGAAGAACGTCTTCGGCCGGTGGAACTCGTCAAGGGTCAGATCGCCCGCACGCCCCGTTGCGACCGCAACCAGAATCTGCGTGACCCAGTCGGGATGCGCCGGGCAACCCGGGATGTTGATGACCGGAAGGCCCGACTTCGCCTTGAAGTTGGTGCCGAGCGAGCCGCCTTTGGCACGCTTGAGGAATTGCAGGCCGACGCTTTCGGACGGGTTCGGCGCCATCGCTGGGATGCCGCCATAGGTGGCGCAGTCGCCGATCGCGACGACGAAATCCGCCGCTGCCGACAGTTCCTTGACCCACTCCTTCATCGGGCGGCCGCAGAAGCGGTTCCACTCGCCGGTGCCATTGGGCGCGTTCACGACGGTGCCCTCGAACACGAAGATGTCGAGCTTGATCTCGCCCGAGATGCATTTCTTCAGGATGGTCTTGACGTCTTCGCCAAGCTCCAGCCCAAGCGAGGGCTGCCACAAGATGTTGATGCCGAAATCGGTCACAAGGTCACACGCGCTCGGTTCCTCGGCATTGAGGAACGACATCGTGTTCCCCGAGCACGCACCACCTTGCAGCCAAAGTAGATTGGCCATTTTCTTCCTCCCTCTCGTTGAGCTGCCTTGGCCCCCCAGCCAAGGGTAGCGACCCGATCGACTCTTGTGAGGGTCGATCCTGAGACGGGCAGGATATCGGCCATAGCGCGCAACTCGAAATCAACTTGCGCCCTGAAAAGGTGGAATCTATGAAACAAATTGCATACTGCAAACTTAGTTTGCTGTTTTGACAGCCGGTTTCAGCGGCGGCCGCCGAAAGATGGGCAGCGCGATTCTCCCAAGTGACGGTACCAGACCCCGACGCAATGGTTGCACCAGCGTCCCTTCGGGTTCATCGCGACGGCTCCAAGTGTCTCGGACAGTGGGGCCAAGCCTAAGTTTTTGAATGGAGCCTGCGATTTTGGCCAACGCTTGCTCGGATCCGGAAAGGCAACGACATTAAACCGAGAGGGGTCATCAGAACCGCTTTCCTCTGTCATGCCCGTCGCTTGCGCTGGATATCGTAACGCTTGATCTTGTTGGCGAGTCCTACGCGCGACAGCCCCAGGTCGGCGGCAACCTTGCTCTGGTTCCATTGGTGGCGGTCCAGAGCGCGCTCTACCACTGACCGCTCCACTCGTTCGACAATATCTTTGAGGCTACCTTCTGAAATCAGTGCAGACAATTTGTCGCGATCATACACTGGAGTTTTGGAAATTTTGTCGGAGAGGTGCCGGAAGGCGATGTAGCCGCCCTGCTCGGCTACCGCGACCATGCGCTGAACTTCGGTCTCGAGTTCGCGGACGTTGCCGGGAAAGGGATAGGCCTCCAGCCGCTGCAAGGCGTCCGCCGTGATCCCAAGTACATTCCGGCCGACGACACCCGCATATTTCTCGACGAAGAAGCGCGTCAGTACGGGGATATCT
>DAIMKE010000742.1:0-3981 GCA_036721875.1 Bradyrhizobium sp.
TCCTGCGCGATCTCCTCCAGCGTCTCCAGGCAATCGGCCGAGAAGCCGGGCGTCACCACGGCAATGCGTTTCACGCCGTCTTTCGCCAATTTTTCGATGGTCTTGTCGGTATAGGGCTGCAGCCACTCGTCGAAGCCGAAGCGCGACTGAAACGTAAGAATCAGTTTCGACGCATCAAGCCCCATGCGCTTGCGCAGGCTCTCGGTCGTTGCGACGCACTGCGCCTGGTAGGGATCACCCTGGTCGACATATTTCTGCGGCATGCCGTGAAACGACGCCACGATCAATTCGGGCTGGAACGGCAGCGTTGCCAGATGCGCATCGATCGAGACCGCGAGCGCATCGATATAATCAGGGTCGTCGTAATAGGGTGGCGTAACCCGCAGCGTCGGCTGCGCGCGCATGTCGGCCAAAACGCGAAACACTTCGTCGCAGACGGTCGCCGACGTCGCCGCGGAATATTGCGGATAGAGCGGCACCACCAGCAGGCGGTCGCAGCCTTGCGCCGTCAGGGCATCGATGCGCGAACGGATCGACGGGTTGCCGTAGCGCATCGCCCAATCGACCACGACGTGGTCGTGATCGGAGATCGCCTCGGCAAGCTTCTCGGCCTGCGCGCGGGTGATGGTCTTGAGCGGCGACTCGTTGTTCTCGGTATTCCAGATCTTCCGGTAGTCGCGCGCCTTGCGGCCCGGACGCACGCGCAGGATGATGCCGTTCAGGATCAGCTTCCAGCGCAGCCCCTGGTCCTCGATCACGCGCGGATCGGAGAGAAATTCCTTCAGATAGATCCGTACCCCCCTGGCATCGGCGGTGTCGGGGGTGCCGAGATTGACCAGCAGCACGCCGACGCGTTCGCGCCGGGTTGCAGGCGCGGGGTCGGCTCTTCCTATGGGAGTGGCCATCGTCATGATTTCAATGGCTTCGCGTGTTGGCCCATCCTTGTCAAGATAATGGCCGGTTCGATACGTTCACATATTGCCGCGGGCGGGAGAAATCATGACGATCGCCGAATGGTGCGTTTTCGGAACGCTGATGCTGTATCTGCTGACGATCGCCTCGGTCAAATGGGCCGGGCATCGCCGTTTCGATAATGCCAGGCCGCGCGATCCCACCTTCTACCAAGACCCGATCAGCGCCCGCGCGCTGGGCGCCCACCAGAACGGAATAGAGGCCTTTCCGTTCTTTGCCATGGCCGTGCTGCTGGCCGAATTCCGGCAGGCCCCGCAGCACTACATCGACGAACTCGCGGTCCTGTTCCTGATCGTGCGGATCGCCTATGTCTTCACCTATCTCGGCAACCGCCCCACGCTGCGTTCGATCCTGTGGAGCCTCGGCTTCGCGATCAATATTGCGATTTTCTTCCTGCCGGCGATCCGCAATTACCTGCCGGCCTGAGGCGCTTTAGAAGTGAGCGCCAGGAAAAAAGCCCGGCGCGAGGCCGGGCTTTTCGGTGTTGATGGCGAGGATGCGCGTTCTATCGCATCACGCCGAACTTGTAGTTCAGGCCGGCGCGCACGATGTGGCCGTCATTCTCAAAACGGCTGTTGTAACCGGTGCCACCGCCGCCGCTGCCGGGAATGACGGCGACGTTCACGGTCTCATCCCTGAAATCGTAGTAGAGATATTCCGCCTTCACGCTCCAGTTGGGAGCGAACGCGTGCTCGAAGCCGGCGCCTACGGTGTAGCCGGCCTCGGTGCGGCGGTTACTGCCCGCGAACTGGAGCTGGCCGGCGGTACCGAAGAACGCAACGCTGTTCTCGATATCCGCATAGGCGAGACCGCCCGTCGCGTACACCAGGGTACGATCAAAGGCGTGACCGATACGGCCACGCACGGTGCCGAAATAATCCATGCGTGTGCGGAACGTATTGTTGAGCGAGCCGACGCCGGGCGCGAGGGGCGCCGTCACGACGTTCTCATCCCTGCGGATGTCGACGTAGGAAATATCGGTCTCCAGGCCGAACACCCAGTTCGGGGTGAGCTGCCAGTTATAGCCGATCTGGCCGCCGCCGATGAAACCGTCGCGATCGAGACGGACATGCCCCGGGCGCGCGCCGCCCGCGACATTGGCGATGTTCGCCGCGGCCTGTCCGGTCGTGGAGACGTCGTCGTCCTCACCGAACGTGTAGCCCGCGTGAACGCCGAGATAGAATCCGGACCAGTCGTAAGCCGGTGAAACAACCAGCGCAGGTGCCTTGGCTACGCGAGCGGGAAGATCGGCGGCCAGTGCGGGAAGTGACAGACACAGCGTCGTCAGCGCTGCGGTGCCTAGTAGACGATAGTTCATGGTAGTTCCTCTGAGGTAGTGTGACGGTCCCGGAGGAACGATCTACACATTCCAGGGTAGAATGCTGTTGCGCGAGCGCCACGCGGCGCGGGTTCTCCATTGTGACAGAACGATGCAAGCGGGGAAGCCGAAGGTGTGATTGACGAAAGTGGCTGCGCTGCAATGACTTCTTGCATTCGTCGGATCCTGAACGAGCGTCGACTGAACGCTGCGCAGAACCTGCGGCCTTGAGGCGCATCGCAGTGTTGAAACTAATTCGCGATTGCAACGTACGACGCCAATCGCGCCTCTATCGCCACAGGGAGGCTCTTGAATTCCCGGCTCTCCCTCGATATCTAACCTATATCTGTGCTACGATAAGGCCATCATGCCGAAGCAACTGATCATGCGAATTCTGGGGGCGGCGATCGTGCTGATCGCGCTTTCGTTCGCGCCGTCAGTTGCCCAGGCCCATCTTGGCCATCAGCACCAGGCATCCCTGCATAACGGCCAAGGCCATGCGGCATTGCAAGCCGAATCCCGAGAAACCGAACGGGCCGCGACGCCCGCATCGTTGCAGCAGTCGCAGTGGAATCAAACCGGAACACTTCCGGCTTCCGACCGCAACTGCACTGGCGGCTGCTGCCTGTCCGCATGTGCCGCCTGTTGTGCGGCCGGATTGCCCTGTCCGGTGACGTTCATCCCGTTTCCCCCGTCGATGACGCGCGTGGCATTTGCGCCGTCACAGCTATGGCCGGACCGCGAACCTGAGTCGCTCAGGCGGCCTCCAAAACACTTCATCTGAATCCGACCGAACCACGCGTTTGCGAGGCATGCCGCGTGCTGCCCGAAACCGACGGCCATTCAGATTGAAGGACGACCTTATGCTTTCCCATTTCGGGTTCACCCTGCGTGCTCTCGCGGTGACCGCGTCTCTGTTCGCCGCGATCGCGCCAGTTTCCGCCCATGAGGGCCATGATCACGAGGAGCAGCCGCCGGTCTCGGCAGGGGCGCTGCCACGCGGCGAGGCCGATTCCAGCGCGTTCGAGCTGGTGGCGGTCGCCCGCGGCGAAAGCCTCGAAATCTATCTCGACCGCTTTGCCACCAACGAGCCCGTGACCGGGGCAACGATCGAGGTCGAATCGCCCGGTGGTCCCGTCAAGGCCAAAGAAGGCGTCGACGGCACTTACCGCGTGTCAGCGCCGTGGCTCGTCAAGGACGGACGCGCGGACCTACTTTTCACGGTCACGGCGGGAGATGCCACCGACATCCTGCCGCTGACGATTCAGATGGCGCCAGCCACCGTGCAGGGCGTCGCGCAGCGCGATGCCGCGCCTGACAGCCATATCAGCATGACTTCCGTCCTTCTCGTGCTGGGCGGCGCGCTCATGGGCGCGCTGCTCTCAGCCATCGTACTACGCGGCAGGCGCAGCGCGGCGGCCCTTGTTATCTTCTCCGTGCTGATAGGCGCGCGCGAACTGCAGGCGCATGAGAATCACGGCCATGAGGCGGAAAAAGCGCAGCTCGCGATCAGCACCGTCTCCGGCGAGCGCGCGCAACGCCTTCCCGATGGGGCGGTGTTCGTGCCCAAGACCGTGCAGCGGATCTTTGCGCTGCGGACGCTGCTCGCCGAAAACGCTACGCATAAAAAGGTCACCGAACTGCCGGGAAGAATCATTCCCGATCCAAACGCCAGCGGCTACGTGCAATCC
>DAIMKE010000743.1:0-3981 GCA_036721875.1 Bradyrhizobium sp.
GCGACATGGCGACCAACGCCGCGATGGTGCTCGCCAAGGACGCCAAGGTGAAGCCGCGCGATCTCGCCGACAGGATCGCCGAGAAGCTGCGCGCCGACGATCTGATCGATTCCGTCGACGTCGCCGGCCCCGGCTTCATCAACCTCACCCTCAAACCCCAGGTCTGGGCCGACGAACTGCGCACCGTGCTGCGCGAAAACGTCGCCTACGGCAAAAGTGCGGTCGGCCACGGCGCCAAGGTCAACGTCGAATATGTCTCGGCCAATCCGACCGGACCGATGCATGTCGGCCATTGCCGTGGCGCGGTGTTCGGCGATGCGCTGGGCAGCCTGTTGCAGTTTGCGGGCTATGACGTCACGCGCGAATATTACATCAACGACGCCGGCGCCCAGGTCGACGTGCTCGCGCGCTCGGCGTTCCTGCGCTACCGCGAGGCGCTCGGCGAGAGCATCGGCGAGATTCCCGAAGGGCTGTATCCCGGCGACTATCTCGTGCCGGTTGGCGAGGCGCTCGCCGCCGAGCATGGCGACAAGCTCAAGGCGATGGCTGAAAGCGCCTGGCTGCCGATCGTCCGCAACAAGTCCATCGCCATGATGATGGACATGATCAAGGGCGATCTCGCGGCGCTGAATATCAAGCACGACGTGTTCTTCTCGGAGCGATCCCTGATCGAGACCGGCAACAACAAGGTCACCGAGACCATCGATTTCCTGCGTTCCAAGGGCGATATCTACGAAGGCCGCCTGCCGCCGCCGAAAGGCAAGCCGGTCGAGGACTACGAGGATCGGATACAGACGCTGTTCCGCGCCACCGCCTATGGCGACGATGTCGATCGTCCGTTGATCAAGTCGGACGGCGGTTACACCTATTTCGCGTCCGACATCGCCTATCACAAGAACAAGGTCGATCGCGGTTTCCTCGACATGATCGACGTGTTCGGCGCCGATCATGGCGGTTACATCAAGCGCATGCAGGCGGCAGTGAAGGGCATCAGCGGCGGCAAGGCCGCGCTCGACGTCAAGGTCGTGCAACTCGTTCGGCTGTTGCGCAACGGCGAGCAGGTGCGGATGTCGAAACGCTCGGGCGACTTCGTCACGCTACGCGAAGTGGTGGACGAAGTCGGTTCCGACGCCGTGCGGTTCATGATGCTGTTCCGCAAGAACGACGCGGTGCTCGATTTCGATCTCGCCAAGGTGCTCGAGCAGTCGAAGGACAATCCCGTCTTCTACGTGCAGTACGGTCACGCCCGCGGCCACTCCATCTTCAAGAACGCGCGCGAGATGTTGCCGGATTTGCCCGAAGACGATGCCGCCCGGTCGGCCTGGCTGGGGGGTGCCCCGGTGGAGCGGTTGACCGATCCGGCCGAATTGGACCTATTGAAGCGGCTGGCGCTCTTTCCCCGGACGCTCGAGGCGGCGGCTACCGCACACGAACCACACCGAATCGCATTTTATCTATATGATTTGGCCAGTGAATTTCACGCGTTATGGACCAAAGGGCGCGATTTGCCCTATTTACGCTTCATTATGACTAATGATGCAGAGATTACGAGGGCGCGTTTGGCAATGGTTCAGGGCGTCGTCTCGGTTCTGGCATCGGGCTTAGCCGTTCTCGGCGTCCAAGCTCCAACCGAGATGCGGTAGGCAGGGGCGAAGGCCCTCACGAATGGGGGTTCGTGGGGTATCTGGCAGGGGCCAATTCGCTCGTCATGGTTCGTTGACATGGCGGGTTGGCGCTGTCCCGAAGGGGATGCATCATCACGATGGCTGAACGATATCAGGAACGACCTTATCTTGGCGCCGACTACGATCGCGGCGATCCTCACGGTGCAGGCCGTGGCGACAGCGATCCGTTGGCTGAATTGGCAAGGCTGATCGGACAGACGGATCCGGCCGCTGGCAGGCAGGCTCCGCATCCGCTGCAGTCGCGCGCGAATATTCGTCCGCAATATTCCGCGCCCGAGGAGTACGATCTACCCGACGAAGCTGACAGCGCACCGCCGAGCCCGCCGTCATGGATGCAGCGCGGTCGGCACGAGCCTGCGCCCCCGCCGCCACTGCCGCCACTGCCGCCGCAGGATTACGACGACGAGCCGGAGTACCAGCCGGAGCCGGTTCATCCGTCCTTGCACCCCCTGCATCGCTACGGCGCCCAGCAACAACCGCAGGCGCATGAGCAGGACTATTACGAGCAGCCGCAATTTGCCGCCGAGCCGCAGCAGGACTCGTCGCGTTGCGATCAGGACCCATCGCGTTACGACGATGCGCTCTACGGGCGGATCGAATCCGGCGATCAGGGCTATCAACGCGATCCGGCCTATCCCGACGATCCGTACGCCTATCAGAACGGCGGCTACGAGGAAGAAGAGCCCGCGCCGAAGAAGCGCTCGAGCGGATTGATGACGGTCGCCGCCGTGCTGGCGCTGGCCGTGGTGGGGACGGGCGCTGCCTTCGCCTACCGCACCTTCGTCGGTTCGCCCCGCAGCGGCGAGCCACCGATCATCAAGGCTGACAACAGCCCGACCAAGGTGGTGCCGGCACAGTCCGACGTCGCCTCGAAGACCCCCGACCGCTTGCCGTCGGGCGATGGCGGCGAAAAGCTGGTGTCACGCGAGGAAACTCCGGTTGACGTCAATTCGAGGTCCGGCGGACCGCGCGTGGTATTTCCGCCGTTGAACCCGAACAGCAATCCGCCGCAGGTTGCTAGTGTGTCTCCGAACGGGGCCACGCTGGCGCCGGCGGCCAACGGCACCATGCCGAACAACGAGCCACGCAGGGTCAGGACGCTTGCGGTGAAAGGCGACGCGGCCGAGAACGGTGGCATCCCCGCGGGTGCTGCGGCTCCTCCGGCACGGCCGGGTCCGACGACGCGGTCCGTTGCAGCGCCGGCGACCGTGCCAGCCGCTGCGCCCCCGGGCTCCCGCAACCCTGCCTCGGCCAATGCCAGCGCGAATACGCCGATGTTGCTGGCACCGCAGTCGGCACCCGATCCCGCGCCGACCCGCGTCGCGGCGACCAACCCGACCCAGACAGCGCCGGCGGCAAGCAGCGGCGGTTATCTGGTTCAGGTGTCCTCGCAGAAGAACGAGGCTGATGCACAGGCCTCCTTCCGGGCGCTGCAGGGCAAGTTCCCGAACGTGCTGGGTTCCAGGTCGCCGGTCATCAAGCGCGCCGACCTCGGCGAAAAGGGTGTGTACTATCGCGCCATGGTCGGTCCCTTCGGGTCGCCGGACGAAGCCTCGCAGTTCTGCGGCAGCCTGAAATCTGCCGGCGGACAGTGCGTCGTCCAAAGGAATTAACGGCGGTTTCCTTGACCGCGGGGCTGTGAGGGGCCTAATCGGCCCCCATGAGCAGCCGCGCATTCATCACAGGCATATCGGAACTTGAATTGAGCGCTGCCGAGCGCGAATTCATCCGTGGCGAACGGCCGTGGGGCTTCATCCTATTCAAACGCAACGTCGATTCCCCGGATCAAGTATCTGCACTGGTTCAGGAATTGCGGAATTGCCTCGGCGAGGCGGACGCGCCGGTCCTGATCGACCAGGAGGGCGGCCGGGTGGCGCGGCTGGGGCCGCCGCACTGGCCGGTCTATCCGCCCGGCGCCGCGTTCGGCGCGCTGTACGATCTCGACCCGGCGCTCGGCCTGCAGGCTGCCCGGCTGAGTTCTCGCCTGATCGCAGCCGACCTGATCGACCTCGGTGTCACCGTGGACTGCCTGCCGCTGGCGGATGTGCCGGTGGCCGGCGCCGACGCCGTGATCGGGAATCGCGCCTACGGAACCGAACCGGCCAAGGTCGCGTCGATCGCCCGGGCGGTGACCCAGGGGTTGGAGCAGGGCGGCGTCCTGCCGGTCCTGAAGCACATTCCCGGCCACGGCAGGGCCACCGCCGACAGCCATTTCCGGCTGCCAACCGTCGATGCGCCGCGCGAAGAGCTGGAACGGACCGATTTCGCCGCCTTTCAGCCGCTCGCGGACCTGCCG
>DAIMKE010000744.1:0-3979 GCA_036721875.1 Bradyrhizobium sp.
GCCGAAGACCTCGACGCCGGCATGAAGCTCGGCTGCAACCACCCGATCGGCCCGCTGGCGCTCGCCGACATGATCGGCCTCGACACCATGCTGTCGGTGATGGAAGTTTTCTACGAAGGCTTCAACGATCCGAAATACCGCCCCGCGCCGCTGCTGAAGGAAATGGTCGCCGCCGGCCATCTCGGCCGCAAGACCGGGCAGGGGTTTTACAGCTACGGCAAGTAACGCGTCGTAGGATGGGTTGGTGCGTAGGATGGGAAACCCATCATTGCAAGCGCCGATGTACCTGATGGGTTTCGCTCCGTTCTACCCATCCTGCAAATTCTCCGGATAGAGGAAACACCATGCGTATTGCGGTTGTCGGCGCCGGCGGCGTCGGAGGCGCCTTCGGCGCGGCGCTGGCGAAGGCGGGCGCCGACGTCACCTTCATCGCGCGCGGTTCGCATCTCGCGGCCATGAAACGCGATGGGCTGAAAGTTCAAAGCCCGCGCGGCGACACCCATCTGGTGCCGACGCAGGCGACCGACAATCCCGCCGAGATTGGCGTGGTCGACATCGTGCTGTTCTGCGTCAAGTTGTGGGACGTCGAAAGCGCCGGCGAGGCCATCAAGCCGCTGGTCGGCCCCGACACCGCCGTCATCCCGCTGCAGAACGGCATCGACGCCGCCGAGCGTTTGCTCCCGATCCTCGGGCCCAAAGCCGTGATGGGCGGCGTGGCGCAGATCAGCGCGTCCATCGTCGCGCCCGGCGTGATCCAGCAGGTCGGCACCTTCATGCGCATGGTGTTCGGCGAACTCGACGGCTCGCGCAGCAAGCGGGCCGAAGAATTTCTCGCGCTGTGCCAGAAGGCCGGCTTCGATGCGACCCTGAGCGAGCAGATCCTCACCGAACTCTGGATGAAGTTCATCCTGCTCGCCACCAATGCCGGCATCACGGCGGCAACGCGTCAGCCGATCGGCAGGCTGCGGGAAGATTCCGACATTCGTCGAATCATGATCGCCGCTTTTCGGGAAGTGTACGATGTCGGCAAGGCAAGGGGGATCGCGCTGCCGGCCGACGCGGTGGAGAAAACGCTCGCCTTCATGGATCACGCGCCGCCGGCCATGAAGGCGTCGATGGCGCTCGATCTCGAACGCGGCAACCGGCTCGAACTGCCCTGGCTCAACGGCAAGGTCGTCGAACTCGGCCGCCAGCTTGGCGTGGCAACGCCGGCGCACAGCATGATGTATGCGGTGCTGAAGCCTTACATTATGGGTACCCCGGCCTGAGCTCAGCCGGCCGGCTGGCGAGGACGACGGGATACTTCAACAAATGGAACTTTCGTCGCCGAAAGCGGTTTCTGCCGGATTGAGAGTCCAACTCCAGGCCGTTGTGGGAGCGTGGCATGGCCGAGATGATCTCAGAGAAGAAAACTCGCATCCGTCTAACCGAGCAGCAAAGACTGGAACGCCCGAGCTTCGACGATAGAGTCGCGCAACGGGCAAAGGAACTCGAACAGGAAGCGCGGGGGCTACCTCCAGGCCCGGAGAGAGACGCTTTGTTGAAAAGGGCGCGGCGCCTCGACATCGCGAGCCACATCAATGAGTGGCTGTCATCGCCCGGACTCAAAGCTCCCGAGTAGCGACCGCTGAGCGCTACTTCGGATTGGGATCGGCAAGACCCTCTGCCGGGTTTTCGAGTTTGCCCGCGCGCGCCAGCCTGACCGCATTTCCAAGGGCACGCGCGGCGTTCAGCACTTCCTCCTGAAATTCGTGGTCTTCATCGAGCGCCTGGTGCGAGGTGGCGTAGGGCTCCATGTAGCCGACATAGCCCTCGGCTTCGCTGGTTCGCCCGGCCGAGATCAGCGACATGTCGGTGAGCCAGTCCGAGAGCGAGCGGCGCAGCGCCTCGGCGCCGGCGCTATCGCCGTGAACCACGAGCCCGAAATGGCGGCCGGCCAAATGACGCGGATAGGGCCAGCCCTTCAGTTCGAGCGCCTTGGCTTGGTCGGCATGTTTTCCGTGCGTCGATGTCGGATCCGGATTGCCGCCGTCGGCGCAGACCAGCCGGTCCATCATCGCCTTCAGCGAAGTCGGCGCGTGATACCAGTTCACCGGCGTCACGATCAGAATGCCGCGGGCTGCCACCCACAGCGGATAGATCTCGTTCATCCAGTCGTCGGTCTGTCCCAGCGAATAGTTCGGATAGCAGCTGCACGGCCAGTGGCAGAGCGCCATCGAGGTGGAGACGCAGGATTTGCAGGGGTGGATCTGCCTGCCGAACTCCGACGTCAGCCGCGACAGGTCGAGGATGTCGACTGCAAACCCGAGTTCAGTGAATACCGGCTCCAGCCGCCAGCTCTTGGACATTTCACCGGGGCAGGTGTGCTCGCTACGCGCCGAGCCGTTGATGATGAGGATGCGTGGTTGCGCTTCCGTATCGTCATGGCGTTGCTGAGCCTCCACAATAGCGCTTCGTGCAGCCAGCCAGTCCACCGAGATGTCGTAGTCGGGATCGGCGAAACCGGGTCCGGCTTTGCGCGTCACCGGGGCCTTTCGCGAATGGCTGTAGGCGTCCCAGGCGGCAGCGACGATGGCGTCGATCTCGCGCTGCAACGGCTCGAACGCCGGATCGACGAAACGGCTGCGGTAGCGCTTTTCGAATTCGTCGCGCGGCAACTTGACGGGCGGCATTCCCTTGCGAACGTCCGGCTCCGCCATGCGTCGGTCCTCTTCTGACTTCTCAGGTTTCAACGCCGCAGGCGAGGTGGAGGTTCCCAGGCGCTCGCCGCGCCTATTCCGGACGCCATGTCTCGAGCAGTTCCTCGGCGCTGACCAAATCGATCTGCCCGTGAAATCGCGTTCGATACATGGTCATCAGCGCGTCGTGGCCGGTATCTGAAGAACTGCAGAGCGCGTCCTCAACGATGACGACCCGAAAGCCGAGGTCGACCGCGCTGAGTACGGTCGACAGCACGCATACGTCGGTCTCCGCGCCGGTGATGACCACGGTTCCGACGTGCTTTTCAACCAGCAGATCGGCCAGACGAGAACCGTAGAATGCCGAATAGGCCGGCTTATCGACGACAAGGGCGGGTGGCACGTAGCGAGACAGCGTCGGTACAAGGTCGAGGTCGCGAGGGCCGAGGTTCGCGCGTGTCGCGGCCTTCCATTTCGTGAAATAGCTTTGCCATCGGCCCGGCCGATGCTCTGGATGCTCCGGGGTAACGAAGCGCGTGAATATCGTGCGTTCCCTGTACCGCGCCGCAATTTCCGAAATCGCCGGTAACACCTTTTCCATCCACGGCGTTTCCCAAACGCCGCTTCTGGCAAAGATGTTCTGCATGTCGATACATAGATGCGCGGCCTGAATGATCTGCGCCATGAACCGCCTCCAACTGCATCTGCCAAGGTGTGCCCTCGCCAGTTTGGACGCAGTCGAAACCGACGTGGAGACTTGCGGCTTAACCCGTGTTCGCCGCGCCCGTCGCCGAACCGTGCCCCGGCGCGGATAGCCTGACCTCGTGGCCTTGCCGAAGCGCCAGCGACGCTGCCGCGACGGCGGCTTCGAAGGCGGCTTCCTTGGTCTGATAGACGTTCTCGGCCTTGCCATCATGGCTTATGCGCCACTCACCGCCGCTCCCGATGATCTCGTAGGATGCCAATCCCATCGCCGTTCTCCTCCTTGTCCTGGTCTCAAACGAACGGGATCGGCGCAGGTTCCTCTGCCACGAGCCGGGCTACGGGTTGCTTCGCCCGGTTTGCAACTGTCGTTGCGGCGCATGAGTGCGACATATCAACTCGACGGGCAAATCACCAAAAGTCTGTCCATCCCTTCGCGCGAAAATATTCCGCTCGCGCCGTCGGGCAAATCAGTGATTGAATCTGCGCGTCTCACTGCAGATGAGGGGCGTTGGCCATCGTCACGAACGCGCGGTGAGATGCAGTGGACGCGGATTGCGCAGAAGACGAGCGCGCATGATGCGTACGGCGAAGTCGTG
>DAIMKE010000745.1:0-3976 GCA_036721875.1 Bradyrhizobium sp.
GCCAAGATGCAGGCGGCAATCGAACGCCTCACCGGAGAACTCTCCGACAAGCTCGCTGAGGTCGAGGCTTTAAAGAATCAACTGCATAAGCTTTCCGGTGCCCGAGCACTCTCCATCCACATGCAGTATCAAAATTGTGGTGATGAAATCATCGCGTTGGCGGTCGCGCGGCAAGACGGGCGAGATGGGAAGTCAACTTCCTTGATACCAGTCGATGGTTCGACAGCGTACACGCCAGTCGGAAGGTCGTTTACACCGACTCCCGAGGGCACGAACACCTATTTCACCTTTCTCGCCGATCCTGTTTATGGAGAAGAGGTATCGCAGGTCTGGCTCGCCCACAGAGCCTTGCCTGGCGATACCTATGCAATCTATCTGAACGACCTCAACCGCGCCATGGAGCAGCGGGCCAATACTCAGGGCCCAAGCATCGAGGAAAGCTCCTGTCGTGTTCGCTTGTCGATCTACGATGGCAAAACAAACTTGAACCTCGACCAATCAATCGGTGCGACGAATCCCTTTGCCTTCGGGAAGGCTGTTCGTGTGACGCAGGACGCTCTTGTGCCCGTCAACACCTCTTCATCGGAAGCGCAGTGGTTTCAGCGTAATCTATTGGAAGCTCCGTGCAAGGCGCTGACATGCGATCCTAATTCGCAGGAGGCTCGGAAGACGGTGTTCGGACTGCTCGAAGGTATATATCAATACCGCCTGTCCAGGACTCCAACGCCCCGGATCCAGGTGGATCCCAATGCGGTCAATCAGATCATCGACGATCTGAAAACCGGATTTTTGTCCGGCCGATTCACGCAGATCTCGCTTTGCTGCGCTCGCTATCGCGCCGCCCGCCGGTTCGGTGACATCAGGGGCCGCTCCAGGTGCTGACATTATCGCTGAAACCAGAAAAAGACTCGCAGATACGGACATTCCGTCATCGCTTCAACGCGAATTCCTGACTCGCGCAAGTCAGGGATGGTGGAGTAGCGATGAATTTGAAAGACGGATCCAGAGCGTCGCGAAGACAACCGCCCCGGCACCTTCCCCCGCTGGCCCGACATCCGTGGAGAATCCTGGGCGCGTGATCGCGCTTCTCAGGACACTGACGGATACCGGTTTCATGACGCCCGATGTGGCCGCGCGATGGAGCGTCCTGGTGAAGCAGATGCCGCCATCGCCCCCCGCGGCCAGTGTACCGACAGGTCTGAACCGCAACGAGATCATCGCGCAGATGACCAATAAAGGCTTCCCGCCGGAATTTGCCTCATTCGTCGCCGGCCGCATGATGTCCGGCGCGATCAAGCTGGACGACTACATATATGCCATGAAGGTCACAAAAGGAAACACACCCCGATGAGCCGGCGGATGGTTCGATGCCTCCAGGGGCATCCTTTCGATGCAAGCGCCAACGAGGTCTGTCCGATCTGCGCTGCGCGGGAGGCCAAGGGCAGCGTGACGCCCGCCAAGGGGCCGGCAAGCGGCGGCCTCCACGGCGAGCAGGCTCCGCCGCCTCCCGCACCCTGGCAAAAGAGTCCGCTCGTGTGGACAGTCGCCGGCATCGTCGTGCTCGGAGCGATCGTTTACGTTTTGCAGCCGAAAGCCGTGCCACCGGCGGCGCCAGAATTGCAGAAGCAAGCTTCCACCGACCGGTCGGCTCCCCCGCCCGAAGCGACACCGGCGCCGCAATCAACCCCACGCCCGGTACCTGTTTCGCCGGCGAACCCGGCTCCCGTGGTCGTCCCCACCCAAGCATCCACGCCGCTGGAGCGTGTCGAGGCAATGGTGGCTGCAATGAAGGCGCTGCGTGCGGCGCCGCTGCCTGCCGGCTTTTCAGCCTGGACGGGCGGACGCGCGCCTGTTGCCGCCGATCTTCCCGACGGCGCAAAGACCCTTCTGCAGATCGGTGGCATCGGCAAGGATGCCTTGGGCACCTATCTGCGCATGGAGGCATCCCGCACTTCCATACCCACAACAAAGGTCAAGCTGCTTGAACAGGCCTTTGTTCTTGGCGAGGCACCCGCTGCGGCACTCGAGATCGCAGAAATCCTCAAAATATCGGACCCGGCGCGGGCTTTCGCCTTCGCACGCGAGGCCGGTGACAGGGGCGTCGTCGCCGGCGATAGACTGGCTGTTGCGCTTGCCGGCGCCAACCCCGCCGCATTTCCGCTTCCCGATGCCGTCCGCCAGCGCTTCTACGAGCGCTCCAACGCGAGCGTGAAGGACGCGGGCGCCGGGCTCGACACCTCAGCACTTCCTGAACCGACCGACGTGCTCTGTGGCCGTGTGCGCAATGGCGATACCGCCGCCATCACGGAAGCCGGGACGCGGGGCAGCAAGGGTGATCTTGAGGCGGCTGGCTGCTTCACAGCGGCTTTGCTCGTGGACTTCAGCAATCTGCCGCAAAGCGGCGTGCCAGCAACGCCAGCACGCCCCAATGCCGCGCTGGCGCGGGAGGTCATTTCCCGGCTGACGCCGTCCTCGGACCGGCAGCCAGGTTTTATCGATGACCATGGCGGGAGATTTCGCCCTGGGGGCCAACGGCGGCGACGTCAACCCGGTGGAGGCGGCCATCTGGTTCCTGCGCGCAGCGAGCCTCGCACCCGATGTCTCGCTCCCGAGCAACGAGGCGCCAGCGGTCGCGCGTTATGCAGAAGCGATGGCGACGCTGCGTCCGCCAACAAGCGACGCGGTAGCCGTGGTTCTGGATCCGTTGCGCGCCGCGATCATCGAGCCCGCCCCCGCGCCGAAAACGGCCAAGCGGCTGGATATCGGCATTGCCGCATTTCCTGTGCCGTCCAAGCTCGCGTCCGACAACGGATTGACCACCGGGCAGGGCGCGCTGGTCGGCCGTTTTGTCAGAGGCAGCACAGCTGAAGCCCAAGGACTGCTCGTAGGAGACATCGTGACGGCGGTGAATGGCAGGCCGGTTGAAAACGCAGACAATCTATCGACACTCGTCGAGCAAACCACAAACGGAAAGCCGGTCTTAGACTTCATCCGTAACGGGCAGCGTCGGACGCTGCAGATCCTTGCCGCAGCTGTACAGGTCGCGCCGTCAGGGCCCGCCCAGCCTGCGCCGCCTGCTCAAGCACGGAATAAGCCTGTCGCGCCTGGATCGGCCGACCCCGTCTGCTGGTCCGACACCCTGTCGCTGGCTGAGAAGCGCAGTCGTGGTTGCCTCACTGCCGAGGCGAAAACGGGGCCGGGGTCCAGTCTCGCAGTGCTCGACGATCTGCCGTATCTGCGCATCAGCTGCTGCGACGGGCTCACGCCGCGTTTCACCGAAGTGCAGCTTCCCGGCGATCCGCCCGAGGATCTCGCCCGGCGTTGGGTGGCCTGGATGCCCGATCGCTCCATTCTGCTGGTCGATGGCTACACAAGCGCCGCAGCCGCGCAGCAGGCGGCGAGCTATGCGCAATCCACTGCCGACCCTGCCGCGAGATCCGCGTCGAGCGTGCGCTATCAACGAGCCCTGATTGCATTGGATGATCATACGCTACCGGCCCAGGCAAAAATTGATTCCACCATCGTCACTGTTGAATCTGGAAAGTATCCTCTGCCGAGCGGCAGCGGCAATCTCCAGCTCTATACACGGTGCTTCTTCATGATGGTGAGTCGCCCCTATGTGTTGTGCAACGCTCATCTGCCGGGCACTGTCGCCGTCGTCACCTATGTGCGTCAGACGAAGGCAACCGACAGCAAGGTTACGTCAGGACCAATGCAGCTTCTCAGCGCTCTCCTGGCAGAGGGAATGATTAATGGCAGCCTGCCTGCCTCGCCGCCGCCCTGATAGCGCGCCTACGGGTAGCTGTGGTCGAGAGCCTTGGCCTGCTCCCGGAACCAGGCCTCGAATGCCTTGCGTATCTTCGGATCCAGCTTTCCCGTCAGCCCGTCCAGAACACCCCTGAAGAGGGACTCGGCAGGATCACCGGCGGGAGTGATCACCCAAGCAGCAAAGGCGAAGATGGCAGCGTCCTCGTTG
>DAIMKE010000746.1:0-3967 GCA_036721875.1 Bradyrhizobium sp.
GCGTGCGAGTCGGCTGCGCAAACCAGGGGCCGTAGCTCGCGAACAGGCCTCGATTGCGCGATTGGCTTCGAACAGCAAAGTATCTTAAATGCATCTCGAAAAGCGTATTCTTGTCACCGGCGGGGCTGGCTTTCTCGGCTCCCATCTTTGTGCGCGTCTGATCGCTGAGGGCGCCCAGGTCCTTTGTGTCGACAACTTCTTTACCGGCGCGCGCAGGAATGTGGAGGCGCTGCTCGATCACAAACACTTCGAGTTGATCCGCCACGACGTGACCTTTCCGCTCTTCGTCGAGGTTGACGAGATATACAATCTCGCCTGCCCGGCCTCGCCGGTGCACTACCAGCACGACCCGGTGCAAACGATCAAGACGAGCGTGCATGGCGCGATCAACATGCTCGGCCTCGCCAAGCGGGTGAACGCCAAGATCCTGCAGGCGTCGACCTCTGAGGTCTATGGCGATCCGAGCGTTCATCCCCAAACCGAGGACTACTGGGGCAACGTCAATCCGATCGGCCTGCGGTCCTGCTATGACGAGGGCAAGCGCTGCGCGGAAAGCCTGTTCTTCGCCTATCGGCACCAGCGCGATCTGGGTATCAAGGTCGCCCGAATTTTCAATACCTATGGGCCACGCATGCATCCCAATGACGGACGCGTGGTTTCGAATTTCATAGTGCAGGCGCTGCTCGGCCACGACATCACGATCTACGGTGAGGGCTCGCAAACCCGCTCGTTCTGCTACGTGGACGACCTCGTCGACGGGCTCATAAGGCTCATGGGCACTTCTCACGAGGTGACTGGTCCGGTGAATATTGGAAACCCCGACGAGTTCTCGATTCTTGAGTTGGCATCGACCGTTATCAGCCTGACCGGTTCATCTTCCAAGATCATCCACAAGCCGCTTCCTCAAGACGATCCGCGGCAGCGGCGTCCCGACATTTCCAAGGCCAAGGAAGAACTCTCTTGGACTCCGCGGACGAAGCTCAAGGAAGGTCTTATTCAGACGATCGCCTATTTCGAGAACCTTTTGTCTGATCAAGGTCTGCGCGCATCCTTGAAGGCCGATTAGGTCTTGCAGGGTGCAGGCAAGCGTGACGTTGGCTTTTGCGCTGGCCGGATGTCGATAGGCCGCTGAAGTACTCTTGTATTCCAGCTTGGGAACGGCGCCTGTCGTTCCGAATCAAAAGTTGCTTCCAAACAACTTGCCGGGATGTTGACGCGGGCGCGGACAATTGATCGCGGGATCGATATGGCGCTCGGTGATCTCGGGATCGGCCATCGATAGGTCGGTGGCGCCGACGCTGATCGAGAATTCATCGAGTTCGGCGCCCCCGAGTGCGGGATCGGCGCCAGGGCGCCGAGCGTCCATCGCTGCACTTCAGGCTGTATTGCAGATCAACCGCTCCAGGGGAAGCGAGGCGTCGGGCATAAAGCTCGCGCTTTTTGGTACTATATTGCCGTTATATATCAGGCTGAATTTTCGTCAGAATTAACGATCCGTAAAGATGTTGCGTTGCCGAAACAAATGGTATAAAAATACTTAACGAGTACATACGAGCTATAAAACAAGACTGTTTCCAAGATTCATTGAGTGTCACGTTCCGGGTTTTTTCGAGCGCCATGGTTATGCTCAGTTCAAGTCGCGTGAGCCGGTCTAATTTCGATCGAAGTTGCGGCAGTACCGCGCAATGTCGCTCGCGACTGACACGATGTATCCACTCTCAACAGAAAACGAGATTTGTCATCTCTGATCGGCGCAGTGCGCGCCTGATCGGGTTTCTCGATCGTGCTGCTTTCGGCCAAACCGACTGCGTGATCGGGGAAGGCGCCTGGCGGGATAGTTAGGGTCGCGTAGCGTAGCGTAGCGTAGAGGAGCGTCATGCCGAATTCGTCAAGAGACAAGACGGCCGTTGCCGATGGAGTTGCCCTGGCAACCGCGTCGTGGCGAATACCGTTCCGCAGCGTTGAGCCCCTGGTTTGGGGTTTGGATTGCATCATCATTCTGGCATCGAGTATTGTCAGTGGGTTCTTGTATCAACGATTTGCCCACGGCACCGGTGACAATTTCCAGACATCTCTCGCAGTCGGCTTACTGGTTGCCGTCAACTTCACGACCGTTTTGGCTGCCCGCGGCAGCTACAAGCCGCTAGGCCTGATCGCACTTCAAAACCGGATCAAGGAAGCGATCACGATTTGGCTCATCGTCTTTTCGCTCCTGCTTGCGGTGGTTTTCCTGCTCAAGGCCGGCGCGGATCTTTCGCGTGGTGCGATCGGAACCTTTCTGGTTGTCGGCCTGGCATCACTGATCACCTGGCGCGTATCGTTGAGTTCGTATCTGACCAGGGCTTTTGCACATGGAAGCTTTGCCGAACGGCGTGTCCTGGTCATTGGAGGAGCCGACGAGATCGACTTCTCTGCAGGACTTTATCGGCTGCGTCGGTGCGGTTACCGGCCGGTTGAAAGCTTTCCAATTCTCGCATCCGATTTCGAGACCGCCAGTGGCATGTCGGAGCGGCTTCGCAGCATGTTGAACGATGCCATCCGCACGGCACAGTCGGGCAGAGTGGAAGAGATCCTGCTGGCGATCCCGTGGGACCAGCGCCGTCTGATCGACCAGATCGTGGCCATCTTGCGGGTGGTTCCGATCCCGATTCGCCTGGCGCCCGATCGCAGCATCGAGGGGCTGCTTCACAAGCCGAGAAAAGAGATCGGATCGACGTGGGTTGTCGACCTGCATCGTGGTCCATTGACGTGGAGCGAATGCGCCATCAAGCGGACGTTCGATATTGCACTGTCGAGCCTGGCGTTGATTACATTGGCGCCCACGATGTTGATTGCGGCCATTCTGATCAAGCTGGACTCGCACGGACCTGTGTTTTTTTCGCAGCTCCGAAATGGCTTCAACAGCAAGGAATTCTGGATCATCAAATTCCGGACAATGACTGTCATGGAGCAGGGGTCTGAGGTGAGGCAAGCGACTCGCAATGACAAGCGAGTGACGCGGCTCGGCCGCTGGCTCCGCCGCTCGAGCATCGACGAACTCCCGCAGTTCCTGAATGTGCTTCGCGGCGAAATGTCCCTGGTCGGGCCGCGTCCTCATGCCGTCGTCCACGACGACGAATACAAGAAGCTGATCTCCAAATACGCGTACCGTCTTCACTTGAAACCCGGCATTACCGGCTGGGCGCAGGTCAATGGCCTTCGAGGGGAAACGGCCACGATTGATTTGATGGAAAAGCGGGTCGATCTGGACCTGTGGTACATCAACAACTGGAGCCTGTGGCTCGATATCAAGATTTTGCTGAAGACGTTCGCTGCCGTGATCGGACAGAAGGAAGCCTATTGATCATTGGAGGGCGATGATCGACTGCGCTCGCATCGTTATTCATTTTCTTTCGCTACACCGACGTTGCGAAAATTTGGACACTGCCATCGATAGGTTGACTGCCAGATGGCGGCAGTTCGAATTTCCAGGGTTTCCAGCTCTATTGCGGATCTGCTTTACGACACATTGTCGTCCATCTCGCGCTAGAGACTCTTGACTGCCCCTCTGCAATCGTTTTAGCGCGCCACGGTGCACGTGCCGCACGCCTCCTGCAGGATCAAGCGGTCGCCAAGCGACTATACCTAGCGGACGCTATTGGTCTGACGGGATCAGTGCAGCCAGCTATTCACGCGCGACGGGTGGACGCGCAATGGCTCCGGTTCGTCTGTTTCAGCGTCTCGGAGCATGAGAGCTAGGAAAACAAGGCAGGCGTATAAGCCGCCATAATGCCCAGGAAGAACCATTGATACGCATGCATACAAGCATACAAGTCACTCTCGGGAAGTACCTCACCTTGATGCGAGGTGGCCATCGTCCGTTCGTTACGGCAGGTCAAATCCGCCCGGGCCGGAGGGTTCCGTTAGCCCGGCAGGACCCGGCCTTCTTTGAGACGTAGATTCTCCACGACGC
Organism: Bradyrhizobium sp.; assembly: GCA_036721875.1. Lineage (GTDB taxonomy): Bacteria > Pseudomonadota > Alphaproteobacteria > Rhizobiales > Xanthobacteraceae > Bradyrhizobium. The sequence continues at coordinate 3,953 of DAIMKE010000746.1, forward strand.
AACAGTGGTCGCGTA
>DAIMKE010000747.1:0-3967 GCA_036721875.1 Bradyrhizobium sp.
CGCAGGTGAACCGATCCGCGAGCAGAAGCTGGTGAAATCCGATGGCTCCGGCTTCATGGCGGCGATCCTGCCCGCCGGCTACCGGGCCATCTCCACCGAAATTTCGCCGGAGACCGGCGCCGGCGGCTTCATCCTGCCGAACGATCGCGTCGACGTGATCCTTTCCAAGCGCGAGAAGAACCCGGACAGCAAGGGTCCGGACATCACCACCTCGGAAATCATCCTGACCAACGTGCGCGTCCTGGCGATCGACCAGGCGCCGAAGGAGAAGGAAGGCACGAGCTCGATGGTCGGCAAGACCGCGACCCTTGAGCTCAAGCCCGAACAGGCCGAGACACTCGCCCGCGCGCGCCAGGGCGGCGTACTGACGCTGGCGCTGCGCAGCATCGTCGACGTCAACGCGGGCGAAAAAATCGAAGAGCAGATCAGCAGGAGCGAAGGCCTCAACATCATTCGCTATGGCGTGGCCCTCCAGCAGTCGATGCAGAAGTGACCGAAAGGACGCATGAGATGAAGTGCAGGGAAAATCAGCCGATCCGGACATTCCTGGTCCGCGCCCTGTCGTTTTCGGCCGCAGCTGCGTTCACGCTGAACCCGGCGCTGGCGCCGGTGGCGGCGAGCGACTATCGCGCCCCCGCGCCCGTTGCCGCCGATGGTCAGATGAATGCGCGCTTCCTATCGCTCGGGATCGGCAAATCGATCGTGATCGACCTGCCGCGCGAGATCAAGGACGTGCTGGTCGCCGATCCGAAGATTGCCAATGCCGTCGTTCGCTCCACCCAGCGCGCCTATATCATCGGCGCAGCGGTTGGGCAAACCAACATCATCTTCTTCGATGCCGCGGGCCAGCAGATCGCGGCCTATGACATCGCGGTCAAGCGCGACCTCAACGGCGTCCGCGCCGCACTGAAGCAGTCGATGCCGAACTCGGATATCCAGATCGACGGTGTCGGCGACGGCGTGGTGCTGAGCGGCACTGCGGCAACTCCGGTGGAGGCACAGCAGGCTGCCGACATGGCTGCCCGCCTGGTCGGCGGCGTGGAACGGGTCGTCAATTCGATAGCGGTTCGCGGTCGCGACCAGGTGATGCTGAAGGTGGCCGTCACCGAAGTCGCGCGCAACATCGTCAAGCAGATGGGCATCGACCTGTCGGCCACCATGACCTACGGCACCGCGGTGGTGAACTTCAACAACGCCAACCCGTTCACCGCCTACGGCCGCTCGCTGGTCTCTGGCAATCAGGCGACGGGCACGTTCGGAAGCGTTCCGTCGGTGACGGCGACCTTGCGCGCCATGGAAAGCGCCGGCGTTGTGCGCACGCTGGCCGAACCCAATTTGACCGCGATTTCCGGCGAGTCGGCGACCTTCATCGCCGGCGGCGAGTTTCCGGTTCCTGCCGGCTATTCCTGCGACCCGGTCACGCGCGTTTGTACGACCCAGATCAGCTTCAAGAAGTTCGGCATTTCGCTCAACTTCACCCCGGTCGTGCTGACCGAGGGACGCATCAGCCTGCGCGTGATGACGGAAGTCTCCGAATTGTCGAACGACAATTCGATCACGCTGTCGCAAGCCGTCAGCGCCACGTCCACGAACTCGCTGACCATTCCCTCGATCAAGACCCGCCGGGCGGAAACCACGCTGGAAATTCCCTCGGGCGGATCGATGGCGATGGCGGGCCTGATCGCGGAACAGACCAAGCAGGCTGTCAACGGCTTTCCCGGCCTGACCCAACTGCCGGTTCTCGGTGCGCTGTTCCGCAGCCGCGACTACGTCAACAACCAGACCGAACTGATGGTTCTGGTGACGCCCTATGTCGTGCGCGCGGTGGCGCAGAAGGACCTGTCGCGTCCGGACGACGGCTTTGCCAGCACGACGGATCCGCAGGCCGACCTGATGGGCAGCATCAATCGCATCTACGGGGTTCCAGGCCGGGTCGAGCCGGGACGGAATTATCGCGGCACCTATGGCTTTATTACGGACTGAGGCGGGACGATGACAGCACAGATGACATCCTGGAGACTCGCTGATCGCAAGCGCGCGCTCCGACTGACCGCCGCACTGATCGGCATTTCCGTGACGCTGGGCGCCTGCAACCACAACCGCGAGCTCGTGATGCAGGCGGATTTCCCCAACGACTATCGCCTGCGTCACCCGATCGCGGTGCAGGAAGCCGATCGCTCGATCGTGGTCTTCGTCGGGCGTGGACGCGGCGGCCTGGCTGCCACGCAGCGCGCCGACGTGATGAGCCTGGCAGGGGACTGGATGCGCGATGGCACCGGCGTGATCAGCGTCGATGTGCCGGTCGATACGCCAAATGCGCGGGCAGCTCAGGATTCCCTGCGCGAGATCCAGGCCACCTTCGCCGCGGCCGGCCTGCCGCCGCGCGCGTTCACGGTGCGCCGCTATCGCCCTGAAGATCCGCGGCACATGGCGGCGATCCGGCTGAACTATCCGAGGATTTCGGCGGTGGCCGGCCCATGCGGCCTGTGGCCGGAGGATCTCGGACCCTCGATCCACAACAAGAGCTGGTTCGAGAACAAGCCCTATTACAATTTCGGCTGCGCCAACCAGCGCAACCTGGCGTCGATGATCGACAATCCGACGGACCTGGTGCAGCCGCGTCCCGAAACGCCCGCCTATATGCCGCGGCGTGGCATCGCCTTCGAGAAATATCGCAGGGGCATCACCACCACGACGACCTATCCCGAGTCCGACAGGGCCAAACTCAGCGACACCGGCAAATGATCAGTTACGCGCGTCAGAACACAGAAGAGCAGCCTGAGAGCACGGCACCGTCCGTCGACGATCATATCGCGCCGGCGCCGCGGGTATCGGTGCAGGCATTTTGCGAGACGGTGGAAACCGCGGCCGCCGTGCAGGCGGCCGGCGAAGACCGCCGCCTCGGCAAAGCCCATCTCAAGATCCAGATGGGCGGCATGGCCGCCGCCGTCGAGGCCTATCGCTCGGCGCCGACGCCGAACGTGATCATCCTGGAGACCGAGGGCCGCAACGACATCCTCGCCGGTCTCGACCAGCTCGCCACCGTGTGCGACGCCGGCACGCGGGTGATCGTGATCGGCCGCATCAACGACGTCATGCTCTATCGCGAACTGGTACGCCGCGGCGTCAGCGACTACGTCCTTGCGCCGGTCGGGGCCATCGACGTCGTGCGTTCGGTCTGCAACCTGTTCTCGGCGCCGGAAGCCAAGGCGGTCGGCCGCATCATCGCCATCGTCGGCGCCAAGGGCGGCGTCGGTTCATCCACCGTCGCCCACAACGTCGCCTGGGCGATCGCGCGTGACCTGTCGCTGGATTCCGTGGTCGCCGATCTCGATCTAGCCTTCGGCACCGCGGGTCTGGATTACAATCAGGACCCGCCGCAGGGCATCGCCGACGCGGTGTTCTCGCCCGACCGGGTCGACACCGCGTTCATCGACCGCCTGCTGTCGAAATGCACCGACCACCTCAGCCTGCTGGCTGCGCCGGCGACGCTCGACAAGGTCTACGATTTCGGTGCGGAAGCCTTCGATTCGATCTTCGATACGCTTCGCACCTCGATGCCCTGCATCGTGCTCGACGTTCCCCATCAATGGTCGGGATGGACCAGGCGCGCGCTGATCGCCGCCGACGACATTCTGATCGTCGCGTCGCCCGATCTAGCCAATCTGCGCAACACCAAGAACATCTTCGACCTGCTGAAGGCCTCGCGGCCGAACGATCGCGCGCCGCTCTACTGCCTGAACCAGGTCGGCATCCCGAAGCGGCCGGAAATCCCGGCGAGCGAGTTCGCCAAGGCGATCGAAAGCCAGCCGATCGCCACGATCCCGTTCGATCCGCAGATGTTCGGCGCCGCCGCCAATAACGGCCAGATGATCGCGGAGATCTCCGCGACGCATCGCACCACCGAGATGTTCCTGCAGATTGCGCAGCGGCTCACCGGCCGCGGCGAGACCAAGAAGCCCAAGAG
>DAIMKE010000748.1:0-3959 GCA_036721875.1 Bradyrhizobium sp.
AGCGATGTGCCGCCTGTCATGCGATCGACAGCAACAAGGCAGGTCCGATGCTCGGCGGCGTTCTTGATCGAAAGGCCGGAGCGGCAACCGGATACAAGTACTCGCCCGCCCTTGCTGGCGCAGGGCTGACATGGTCCGCAGCCAACCTCGATCGCTGGCTCGCCGATCCCCGCAAGTTCATTGCCGGCGCTAGAATGCCTGTTCGCGTGCCGGATGCCAGCGCCCGGCGGGATATCATTGGATACCTTCAGAAGGTTAAGGCGGATGTGAGCGCGCGCGCCTCATTCACATCGCCGGAAGACCGCTCAAATGGTCACCCTTGAGACGCGGGGGTATGGACATGGATAGCAAACCTCGAATCTCCCGCACCACCGGACGGATGCTGCTGGTGCTCCTCGTCCTCGGTGTCTTCGGCGCCTGGTTTGCATTCGATCCCGGCTTCCGATCGCTAAGATCGTCTCTCTTCGGCAACGGAGCGGAGATGCTGCAGGACGAATTTGATCGGCGGGTGCATGACTATGTCATGGCGCACCCTGAGATCATAGTGCAGTCGGTGAATCAACTGGAAGCGCGGGCTCGGGCAGCGGAGCAGACGGAGGCCCAGAAAGTTCTGCAGGCTCGAGCGGATGAAGTGTTCCGCGATCCCGACAGTCCGGTTGGCGGCAATCCCAATGGCGATGTCACCGTTGTCGAGTTCTTCGACTACAACTGTCCCTACTGCCGCCAAGTGGCGCCAGTGGTCACGAAGGCTGAGGAGAACGATCCTCAGCTGAGGATCGTCTACAAGGAGTTCCCCATTCTTGGGCCAAACTCGACCTTTGCAGCCAAGGCTGCACTCGCGGCCGATAGGCAGGGCAAGTACGTTGCCTTTCACCGTGCCCTCTATCAGGTGCGCGGCACGGTTGATCAAGGCAAGACCCTGGACGTGGCTGCCTCGGTCGGCTTGGACTTGGGCCGTCTCAAGGCCGACATGGATGACCCGAAGATCCGGGCCTCCATTGAGAAAAATCTCGGACTTGCCCAAGCGCTGCGTATCAACGGGACGCCAGGATTTGTAATTGGCACTCAGATTCTTCGCGGCGCAACGGACCTCAACACGCTGCAGACATGGATTCGCGAGGTGCGAGATCATCGACAATAGCCGGAATCTTGCAAGAGTTCAGCTATGACAGAATTAACGGCCAACGCAATCGCCGCCGCATTTGCCGCAGGACTCGTTTCGTTCCTGTCTCCATGCGTACTGCCGCTCGTTCCCGGCTATGTATCCTATATTGCGGGTCAATCCGTCTCACAATCAAAACCCAACTCGTTGGTCGCGCGCGCTCAAGCTATTACTCTCAGTGCCTTTTTCGTTCTGGGGTTTGCGACCGTCTTCGTCATTCTCGGCGCGAGTGCTACTGCTCTTGGCCAGGCGCTCAATTCCTATCGCTATGAGCTGAACCTGGCTGGCGGCGCAATCGTCATTGCGTTTGGACTATTCACAGTCGGACTTGTGCGCCCTTCTTGGCTGCAACGAGACCTCCGGATCGATGTGAGCCTTCCTCGCGGGCGGCCGCTTGCCACCTATGTCCTGGGCGCAGCGTTTGCCTTCGGTTGGACGCCGTGCATCGGTCCGATGCTTGGAACGATCCTCACGGTCAGCGCTGCGTCGGCCACGATCGGCAAGGGCATCGCCTTCCTCGCCATTTATTCATTTGGGCTGGGAGTGCCGTTTTTGCTTGCAGCCGCCTTTACCGACGGCCTCTTGGCACGGCTCAGGTCAATCGGCCGAATTGGTTACATTCTTCAGCTGTTTGCGGGCGGCGTGATGATCGTCATGGGCGTCGCCATGATCACTGGATATTTGTCAAACTTTTCCATCTGGCTGCTGGAGGCCTTTCCAGCGCTGTCGACAATCGGATGAAAAGTTGGCTGAGCAACATATCGAGGAGATCAGACAGGTGCATAGCTTTTGGGGCAGGGGGACACGTCAAGGTGATGGCGCGGCCTGCGGTGGAGGCGCGGCTATCGCCGTGATGCCAATGCAAGCACAACAGGAGAATACTCATGGCTCAATATGCACATCCGGAAATGCTCGTCGAAACTGCGTGGGTCGCGGAACACGGCACCGATCCCGGCGTCCGCCTGGTCGAGGTGGATGTGGACACCGCAGCCTATGATCAAGGGCACATAAAAGACGCCTTAGCCTGGAATTGGACGACGCAACTGTGTGACACGTTGGAGCGCGACATCATACCAAAGGATGCCTTCGAGACGCTCATGGCCGATTCCGGTATCGGCAACGACACATCGGTGATCCTCTACGGTGACAACAATAACTGGTTTGCCGCGTGGGCACTCTGGCAGATGAAGATCTATGGCCATCAGGACGTGCGGCTGATGAACGGCGGACGCAAGAAATGGTTGGCCGAAGGACGCGAAATCACGATGCAGGCGCCTACAGTTGCGAGGGCAAGCTATCGTGCCACAGAACCCAACAACTCGCTCAGAGCGCTTCTGCCCGAGGTTCAACAGGCCTTCGAGAACAATAGTCACACGCTTGTCGATGTGCGAAGCACTGACGAGTTCACAGGCAAGATCCTATCACCGCCCGGTTTGCCCGAGACCTGTCAACGCGGCGGGCACATCCCGGGTGCGAAAAGCATTCCGTGGGGAATGGCTTGCAACGATGACGGTACCTTCAAGTCGCCGGACGAACTCGCAGCACTATATGAAGGAAAGGGAGTAAGTGTGGGCAGGCCCACGATCGCGTACTGCCGCATCGGCGAACGCTCCAGCCACACTTGGTTCGCGCTGAAGTACCTGCTGGGCTACGACGACGTGAAGAACTACGACGGTTCGTGGACCGAGTGGGGCAACAGGGTCCGCGCTCCCGTTGCGAGAGGTCCCGAGGAGGGAAGCCAGAAAGCTGCCTGACATGTGGAGTGGCCCAGCCCATCCGCTGCGCAGACGAGCGCGCGTCGGCGAGAATATATACGAGGCTCTGAAGGAAGTGGCGATATCGCCCGATCTCTATCACTGGGTTAGGAGTTGAACCGAGGCTTGAAGCCAAGTGGTTCCGAGTGGAACCGACAGGAGGACAAACAAATGCGCAGGATCAGCATTCTTTTCGCAGCCGCGGCTGGGCTCACGCTGGCCATGACCGCAGCGGGCACAGTGCACGCTCAGGGCATGGAGAGCAGTATGGAACGGGGCATGATGCACGGGGCGTCGGACCACGCACAGTGCATGAGTATGATGCGTGACCGCATGGGCAACATGGGTTCCGGTATGATGGATCAGCGCATGGGCGGCGGAATGATGGGTGGTGGCATGATGGGCTCGAGCGCCGGTGGCATGATGATGGACCGAGACATGATGGGAGGAGGCGGAGCGAGATCTGGTATGGGCGCACTATTCGGCTCCCGCGTCACGCCCGTCATGAACTTGTCGATCGATGACGTGCGCGGCTACCTCGACATGCAGCTCAATCGCCTCGACAACAAGCGCCTCAAAATCGGAGACGTCAAAAGCGACGACGCCAACATCACCGCTGACATCGTCACCCTCGACAACTCGCTTGTGCAAAGACTGAAGGTCGACCGCCACACCGGTGCGATCGAATACGAGAGCTAAGCGGCGTATTGAGCATATCAGGTCTCATATCGCCGCCGTCGCACAGTCTAGGCTAAGGCGTGGCGGAAAGCAGTTGGCGAATCGCAAGGTCCGAGTGCGTGAGAAACTCGGGGGTGCTGACGTGCACGCTTCGCTGCTCGTCGCACAGAGCGACGACCGCTCAGACGCATCACGTTCTCATTGCCGACAGCGGGAGTCCCTCGATAGAGCTTACCTCGACCGCACACGCCTGATGAATTGCCCATCCTGCGCTGGTGCCGATAATGAACGCCAGCAGTGCAGCCGCGACCGGGCCGATACGACTGTGCAGGCGAGGCTCCACCAGATGGTCCAGAGCGAGCCGA
>DAIMKE010000749.1:0-3957 GCA_036721875.1 Bradyrhizobium sp.
ATTGAACAGGCTGGTCGCAAGCGAACACTAGAGCGGCGAAAGATGCTGATTTCGTGGGACTTTTCTCGCGGTCGAACGCACTGAAAGTCCCCTAGGGACGTTTACAAACGATCGTTTGCTAGTAACTTCTGCATTTGAACAGACCGGCTTCCGGGAAGGAAAAATGCGGAACTCCGGCCAATGGATCAGCGCAAAAGCCCGACACAGGCACCCACATTCGCCCGAGATGCTGGCCAATCAGCGTCGATCGACCGATGTGCTACGCGCCGGCCTGGTCCGAGCGCCATCATCGCGTCGGGTCCCAAGGATTGATAACGTTAAGACCAGCAGCCACGAACGGACTGATGTCGCGTGTAGCGACCATCAAGGCGTGCGCGACCGCTGTGGCAGCGATGTAGCCGTCCGCTTTGCCGATGGCTTTACCAGCTTCCTTTGCCCGCGCCATCAACTCAGCGTACGCGCGCGAGGCTTCGAGATCAAAGGACAAGATGCGACCTGAGAAAGCTGGCAAGACCTCCTTCTCGAGGCGATCCCGGTAGATCGTACGCCGCTTGCCTTCCGGCATTGCCGCCAGGCCAAAACGAATCTCGGCTATCGTAATCGTGGACAGATAGAGGGTTTCGACCATCTGCGCATCGATCCAGGACAGCACGTTAGGATCTGGCTCGGCCTTCCACAGCTCGGAAATTACATTGGTATCGAGAACGATCATTCAAAGCTCATCGGCTCGGCCGGTGTTCTGTCGCGAAGCTGGTTGAACCCCTCCGCCTCGGCGTCGCTCAACCCCCCCGCTTCGCGAGCAATGGAGGCCAGCAGAGAACCGAGCTTCAGTCGCCCTTCGGGCTTGGCGGCTTGTTCGAGGATGCTACGGATCTCAGCTTCAGCGCTGCGGCCGTGCATCGCGGCTCGCACCCGGATCGCGCGATGCACCTCCTCTGGAACGTTTCGGATTGTAATAGATGCCATTGCTTCGTGGCTCCAGTTCTGCTTGCGTTGATTGCAATATAACATCATGCTATCAACGCAACAACGGCTGGCCGCGCCGAATTTTGGAAGGCCGCATCCCTGCCAAGGTGGCCGCGTGCGGCACGAATGAAATTTTTTGGGGCGACATGTCGATATTTCGCGATTTCATCGACCAATCCACGGCCTATGTCGTCGCTATCGACAGGTCGGCCCGTCGAGAGATAACGGGACAGTTGGTATGAGCAAGTCGCACCAACGCAGATTAATCGGCTACGCTCGCGTTTCGACCGACGAACAGGCCACCGAAGCGCAAGAAATCGAGTTGCGAGCTGTCGGCTGCGACACCATCGTACGCGAGCATGGTTCCGGTGCCTCTCGCGCCCGCCCTGCCCTCACGAAACTCCTCCGCGAGATTGCCGCCGGCGACACACTTGTAGTCGTTCGGCTTGATCGCCTCGCCCGTTCCGTCAGCCACCTTCTCGATGTAATCGAGGATCTCAGCGCCAAAGGCGCACATTTCCGCTCTCTGCGCGACCCGATCGACACCTCCACGCCGCAGGGCATGTTTTCGCTTCAGGTTCTCGGCGCCGTCGCCCAGCTCGAACGCGCACTGATCTCCGAACGCACCAAGGCCGGGATCGCGGCCGCCCGAGAAAAGGGAAAGCTGCCAGGTAATCCCGGCATGCGAGATCGTCGGCCGGACGCGCTGGCGAAAACTGCCGCAGCTAGGCAGGCGGCCTATGGCACGAGCGTCCAGGCCACGATGAACGACTGGCTTCCTACGGTTCGGCGGATGCGTCCCGACCATCCATGGGACGATATCGTCCGCGTACTGAACCAGAAGGGAGCACGGTGGACCGAGGCTCGATTGCGCCGGGCGGTCCGATGGCTCGTCAGGGAACATCTCGCCGATGCGAGCTTGCTGAAGAAGTCCCCTCCCCGCCTCCCGGAAGATCGGCTGATGACCTTGGTCGCCGGCATCGCGGCATCCAACCCGGAACATTCGGTACGCGATATCGCCGTACAGCTCGAGCGCCTACATGAGCGGACCCCGCGCGGCGGCTCCAAATGGTCGCCGTCCTCGGTGAAGAATCTGCTCGATCGCGCCCAAAGAGTGGGACTCCTTGTTCGCGAGAGTTCTGCGACGGCGTGATCCGGCGCGGGGCGCTCTCGCTCTGGGCCGGGGCATGGATAGTGAGGCCGCTAGAGCCGTCACCGTAAATGGTCAAGACCCTGACACGAGGCGGCCGATCGCAATGACGCCGCAGTTCCTCGACTCGATCGAGAGCCGCGGCGATCGCACTCCCGACAGATGTCCGGTTTTCGCATCTTCCCAATCCGTCTTCACACTTCGGAATTGGTATCCTAGTCGCCTCATGGCACCGAGTCGTCACGAGAGCTTGATTCAATCGTTCGACGTCTGCCCAGCGCGCGATTGCTGAATGTACTCATTCCAGTCCTCGGCCTCCGGCCAGAGCCGGAGATATTGCGCCCCCGCTTCGGCTGCGATGTGCCGGAGGCGCTCCGCATAAGTATCCCCCTGGTCGTTGCCATCCGAAGCCGCGACGATCTGTGCGCCCGGTCGGGAGGCGAATGCTCTGATCTGGCTTTCCGTCGATGGCGCCCAACCGCCCCCCGTGCTGGCGTAGGTGCTATCGGCTCGGTGTTCTTCCAAAGCCGCAAGGCTCATCGCGTCGATAGCCGCTTCGGTGACGCAAAGGCGAAGCGCCTTGTCACTTCCAATTGAGAAAAGCGCTTTCGCGCCACCGCGTGCGAACCCACGCCAATTTGGACCGCGCTCCTCCCAGCCCACAACAATGCCGGAGGCGTCGAAATGCCCCGCCCAAATGGATCCCATAGGGCCTTCACGGAGTCGGCCGGCAGCGACTGCTGCTGACACAATCGCTTCGGGGATGGCTCGAGTGAGGGTCAAATAGGACCACGCCGGAGAGCCCGGTCGCGGGAGCGCGCGATCCGACCATCGACTGGTGATGGCCTCGGGCGAATATTGTTTCGACTTTCGCTGCCAGGCCGGAGCTGATGGCTCAAAGCCGACCAGCTCAGCAACTGCCTTTGCAGCGGAAGCGAAGTCCGGCGAGCCGAGACGCTGGGCAAGAGAAAACACGTCGCCCTTGGCTTCCGAAGTCGGGTCAAACCACCCTCTTCCTTGATGGACGACTATGATGATTTCGCCTTCACCGCGCCGATATTTGATAGCTTTTGGCGTACTCTCCCGCAGATCGACCTTCCACCCATTCGTTTCGAGAAGCGCTGGGCACGGGACGGTGGCTTTGAGCTTATCGATGTCATAGCGGGGCATGCCGTACCCCTGAAATTATGCCGAGCTTCGCGGACCTTGCCATTTGAGGGATTACAGTTGTTACCCCTTTCTGCCAACCACTTGAAATAACGGTTATTTCTATCTCCCGCGGGCGCTCAGCCGTCGGCGAAGTTCCGCCATATACCATACCCGGTAGCGGAAGAGTAACAACTGTAACCCTCGACGCCTCTCTCATTGCGCGCCCCCCGCTCCTCGCTTGAAGGCGCCATCGGCCAGTCCGAACAAGCTCTTTTCCAGGTGCAACTGGCCCTCCACAGCGCGATCGATCATTGCCCGGAAGTAGCCGCCGGGACTCGATATCTGATCCGGCAATCGAGCCGACTTTTCGAGCACGGTGGCGAGGATTGCGGCTGCGGCGTATCGCCCACCCCTGCCTGCGCCATCCACCCATCCCGCCTCCGAGAGACCGATCATTACCCGCATCACCGCCGCGGCTGCGGCGAGTTCGGGCCAACTTCTGAATTCTTTTCCCGCCATCTCACAGGCCTGCGGGCACGCGGCGCGCAGCAATCCAACCGAAACCGACGCCAGCACGGAAGATTGAATTTCATCGACCGAAGTCGAGCGCTTTTCTCCGCGTGAAGCTTCGACGTGCGGCCGAATCAGCTCAGACTTTTTTTCGGTTGAAGCATCGACCGCGTAGCGGTCGT
>DAIMKE010000750.1:0-3955 GCA_036721875.1 Bradyrhizobium sp.
ATCCTGACCTTGTCAAGATCGACGTTCCGGGGCGTGTCGAGCAAAGCCGTCACGGTGATGGGGAAGGCGATGACGATCGCCACCATGATCGCCTGCAGGCCGATCCAGGGCAGGGCGCCCCAGTAGATATCGGAACTCTTGATCTCCTTCGGCGCGACGCCGCGCAAATAGAACAGCGCGAAACCGAACGGCGGATGCAGGAACGAGGTCTGCATGTTGACGCAGAGCATCACGCCGAACCAGATCAGCGCGGCATCCGCCCCCACCACCGGCGCCAGCACCTTCTGCGCGATCGGCGCCACCATCGGCAGGATGATGAAGGCGATCTCGAAGAAGTCGAGGAAGAACGCCAGGAAGAAGACGAAAAGGTTGATGAAGATCAGGAAGCCCCAGACGCCGCCGGGAATCGAGGTCAGATGGTGCTCGAGCCAGACGCCGCCATTGACGCCGAGGAACACCACCGAGAAGCAGGTCGAGCCGATCAGGATGAAGACCACCATGGTGGAGAGCCGCATCGTCGATTCGTAGCCCTGCTTGATCAGGTCGCGCAGGTCCGGGATGCGGACGGCTTCCAGACAGAGCCAGACCACGGCGAGATAGACCACCGCCATCGTCAGCTTCAAAAGCTTGCCTTCGCCGACGAGCATCCCGACGATCACGGCGATGCCCACGGCGGCGATGCCCGCAAGGAGCATCTTGTGCCCGGTGCCGCTCAGATCCTTGTGGTGGATCGCGGCGAGGACGATGGCGCCGATGGCGCCCATCGCGCCGGCTTCGGTCGGCGTGGCCAGGCCCAGCATCATGGTGCCCAGCACCACGAAGATCAGCACGGCGGAGGGAATGATGCCCATCAGGCATTTGCGCCAGAGCGGCCAGCCTCGCAGCGTCAGGGCGTCCCTGGGTACTGGCGGCACGTGGTGGGGTAAAAAGAGTCCCAGAAAGAACGTGTAGCCGGCGAACAGGACGATCTGGAGCACCGAGGGCCCCCAGGCGCCGAGATACATGTCGCCGACCGACTTGCCGAGCTGGTCGGCCATCACGATCAGCACCAGCGAGGGCGGTACCAGCTGGGTGATGGTGCCGGATGCGGCGAGCACGCCGGTGATGTAGCGCACGTTGTAGCCGTAGCGCAGCATCACCGGCATCGAGATCAGCGCCATGGCGATGACCTGCGCCGCCACCGTGCCGGTAATGGCGCCGAGGATGAAACCGACGATGATGACGGAATAGCCGAGGCCGCCGCGGACCGGGCCGAACAACTGGCCCATCGAGTCCAGCATGTCTTCGGCGAGCCCGCAGCGCTCCAGGATCGCGCCCATGAACGTGAAGAAGGGGATCGCGAGCAGCAATTCGTTGGAAAGCACGCCGCCGAAGATGCGCCCCGGAATGGCCTGCAGGAAGTTCATCTCGAAGAAGCCGAGATAGATCGACAGGAACCCGAACGACAGCCCGAGGGCGGCCAGCGTGAAGGCTACCGGGAAGCCGATCAGCATGGCCAGAATCAAGCCGCCGAACATCAGCGGCGGCATCATGTCCAGCGTGATCATTGGGTAGGCCTCTCGTACTTCGCGTCGATCACGACGTACCCCTTCAGGGCCGCGATGCGCTTGATCACTTCGGAGAGGCCTTGCAACGCCAGGAAGACGAAGCCTACGGGCACGACGGCCTTGATCGGCCAGCGGACCAGGCCGCCGGCATTGCTCGAGATCTCACTGACCTCGTAGGACTGCAGGAAGAACGGCCAGGACAGATAGGCGAGCAGGAGGCAGGACGGGATCAGGAAAAACAGCGTTCCGATCATGTCGAGCCAGAGCTGGCCGCGCTCGGACAGCATGAGATAGAGAATTTCGACGCGAACGTGCTCGTTCTTCTTGAAGGTGTAGGAGGCACCGAACATCACGAACACGGCGAACATGTACCACTGCAATTCGAGCCAGGCGTTCGACGAATAGCCGAACGCGTATCGTATCATCGCGTTCGCGGCGCTTACCACGCAGGCCCCGAGTACGAGCCAGTTGCAGATGCCGCCCAGTTTCTCATTCAGAAAATCGATGAAACGACTAAGTGCCAACAACGGGCGCATTAAGCTCTCCTCGGACGCGTCATCGACGCGCGCCGGATTTCTTCATTGATATTGCGTTGCCTCGCGGCGCCAGGCGCTCTGAGCTGCTGCCGCGCGGCAAACGCGCAGGCTCGATCCCGCGCCGGCAAGGCGCAGATCCACAGCTCCTTCGCCGGAGCGATTGCAACGATAGTCCTCCCCACTTCTGCGCTACCGCCGTCTTGACTGCACCTTAAGGGTGCAGCCGGCCTGTCCCGACCGTGCTGGCGTGAAAGCCGCCGCACCATTTCAGCGCGGCGCGACGGCGTCAATTGGGGAATCGAAAATCGGCGAGCAGTGTCAATCCGGTGGAGGGCAGGCTTTGCCTGATAAAGAAGACCTATCGAGAATTCAGCCGCCGGTCACGCTCATGTGGCGGCTGACGCTCGGGCGGTTATGCCTGCGGTCGATGATAAAGTCGTGGCCCTTCGGCTTCAGCCCGATGGCGCGATCGATCGCGGCCGAGAGCAGGTCGTTGTCGGCGGAGGCCCGCAGCGGTTTGCGCAAATCGGAGGCATCCTCGTGGCCGAGGCAGGTGTGCAGCGTGCCGGTGCAGGTGATCCGTACCCGGTTACAGGACTCGCAGAAATTGTGCGTCATCGGCGTGATGAAGCCGAGCTTGCCGCCGGTCTCGCTGACGCGGACGTAGCGGGCCGGCCCGCCGGTGTCGTCGGCGAGGTCGGTCAGCGTGTAGTGCTTGGCGAGGCGGGCGCGCAGCAGCGACAGCGGCACATACTGATCGATCCGGCCCTCGCCGATATCGCCCATCGGCATCACCTCGATCAGCGTCAGCGCCATGCCCTTGCCATGCGCCCATTCCATCAGGGACGGGATCTCTTCCTCGTTAAGGTTCTTGAGCGCCACCGCATTGATCTTGACGGCGAGGCCGGCGCTTTGGGCAGCTTCGATCCCGGCTACGACCTTGTCGAGATCGCCCCAGCGGGTGATGGCGCGGAATTTTTGTGCATCGAGCGTGTCGAGCGAGACGTTGACGCGGCGGACGCCGCAGTCGGCCAGTTCGGCGGCAAAGCGCGCCAGTTGCGAACCATTGGTGGTCAGCGTCAGTTCATCGAGCGCGCCGCTGCCGAGATGGCGCGACAGCGAGCGCACCAGCGACATCACGTTGCGCCGGACCAGCGGCTCGCCGCCGGTGAGCCGCAGCTTGCGCACGCCCTTGGCGATGAACGCGGAACACAGCCGGTCGAGTTCCTCCAGCGTCAAGAGATCCGCCTTGGGCAGGAACGTCATGTCCTCGGACATGCAGTAGAAGCAGCGCAGGTCGCAGCGATCGGTGACCGAGACGCGCAGATAGCGGATGGTCCGTCCGAACGGATCGACCATCGGCTGGAACAGCTGATCGGGTGACTTCAACGTGGAACCGCTCATTCAACTGCCTTGCATGCGTGCTTGGTTCGGCGCGGGACACCGCGACGTCGCTGCCAATCTAGGCACGTTGGCAGCCGCCTACAATCACGGCTTTCGGCTGCGGCGCGGTGGTCACCGGCCGGGCAGGGCCCGGACGTAGCGCTCCTCCCCGTGGAGAAATGCGAAGTAAATGTATTTATTTCAATAAATTAGGTGCTGGATGGTGCGATCTGCCCAAGGCTGTGCACGGCAGCCGGCAGATCGCGCATATGGCCGATCAGCCGGTCCGGCTTCAGTTCGGCGATCGGCACATCGGTGTAGCCGAATTCGACCCCGATGACGGGAATGCCGGCGCGCCTGGCCACGCCGACGTCGGGGCCGGCGTCGCCCACCATGATGGTCGCGCCGATGTGCCCACCCGCCCGCGCCACCGTCTGCTGCAGGATAACGGGATCGGGCTTCGAAACCCCGAACGTGTCGGCACCGCAG
>DAIMKE010000751.1:0-3950 GCA_036721875.1 Bradyrhizobium sp.
GCGTTCGACGCCGCCATGCCGGCGCGCGGCACCGGACGGGGAACCGGCATCGGCTGCCTTGCCACGCGCGGTCGGGCTGAGTGCACCCTTCTTTCCAGTGACGCCTCCGTCGGCACCACCACGATTATCGGCTCAACCGTCTCGCGGTGCGGAGCAGGTCCAGGCCGCGACCAGGCCATATAGGCCTGGCACGCCCTGTTGCACGGCAGCCCGTCGATATAGACGATCCCGGGCGAGTCGAGCGGATTTGCTCGCAGGGCTCCACTCGAACCGAGGAACAGGATCAGGGTCAACAAAGTCCATTTTCTCGACATAACACCACCGTTTGAACGCGCATGGAGCGGGAACCGGCTTTCGCCAGAGATCACGCCGGAGCTACGACTGGATCGGGGATGGGGTTTCAAGAAAGGTGGTCTTGATCGGCTCGCTTTCGGCCGGCAATGACGATGTCGGTGCATCCAATTCACCGACGATGCCCGCGATGCATCAACGGCGCGCTGGACCGCAATTTCCGATCTCTCCATCTGGTGCTAGGATCGCCGGCATCACCCGGTCGCCTGACGACTTGACGGGCGCATCTTCTCAAGGCCTCAGCCTGACCGTCATCTGGTGGCGGAGCCGAATGAGGAGCGTCTCGACGGCTTGCAGCATGGAGTTGTTACCCACTCAACGGGAGGCAGACATGATCAAGGATATTCTTGTCAACCTGTCTTACGGGACATCGCAAGATGGCGTTTCCAATTGCGCCTTATCGGTTGCGGAGACTTTCGGCGCGCACATCACGGGGATCGCCTTCCATCCGGCAGTGCTCGGTGGCGTTGACCTGCCGGCCAACTTCATTCGAGCCCAGCAAGGTGAAGCCCAGGAACGCGCACAGGCCGTGGCCACCGCGTTCGACGAGGCGACGCGTCGCGCCGGCGTTTCAGCCGAAACACGCCGAATTGAAGCTGACACTGGCGACGTACCAGGTCAGTTTGCGCAAATCGCAAGACGATTCGATCTTTCCGTCATTGGCCAGTTTGAAAGGGACCGCGATCATCGAACCGCGAGCATTGTCATTGAAGCGGCACTGTTCGACTCCGGAAGACCGGTGCTCATCGTGCCCTTTATTCAGAAGGATGGTCTCAAACTCGATCATGTCATGGTGTGCTGGGATGGCAGCCGGGCTGCCACGCGAGCCATCGCCGATGCCATGCCGTTTCTCACCCGCTCCGGCAAGACGAGTATTGCCATTGCAGACACTCAAAGCGCCAGAAGCACAGACCTTCCGGGTGCGGATATCGCGACCCACCTGACCCGTCACGGCGTAAACGCCACGGTCGAGCGCATCCCGGTCAGCAAAATCGACGTTTCAAATACAATCCTGTCCTATGCAGCAGAGGCAGGTGCCGATCTCATCGTCATGGGCGGGTATGGGCACTCCCGGCTGCGGGAATTCATTCTTGGCGGGACGACACGTGGCATGCTTGCCTCAATGACCAAACCCACGTTGATGTCGCACTGATCGACCGACGAGCATCAATGTGTGTCGCGACACGTCGCCAAATGTCGGCGCAGTAGTTCCCTAAACTGGCGGCCCGACCACCAGATTCCGGGAGAACCAAACCTTAGCTAGGAACACGGCGTCCGGCTCAGTTCGCCACCGCCCGTTTCGCAGCATTGGCATTCAAGGTTACCCCGCGCAGCAAATTGAACGCGGCACTGAGCGCCTTGTCGTCCTTCTCGTTCGGCGGCACGTAGGACTGCGAGCCCCCCTGTTCGGCGCCGTCGGCCGCGAGATGGCCGCGCATCGAGGCCTCACCCTTCAATTCGGAACGGGCTTTCAACTCGTCCGGCACGTCCTGCAGCACTTCGACATCGGGCGCGATGCCCTGGGCCTGGATCGAGCGGCCCGACGGCGTGAAGTAGCGCGCCGTTGTCAGCGCCAGCGCGCCGTTGCCGGCTCCGAGCGGAATGATCGTCTGCACCGAGCCCTTGCCGAACGTGCGCGTGCCGATCAGCGTGGCGCGCTTGTGGTCGCGAAGGGCGCCGGCCACGATCTCGGAGGCCGAAGCCGAACCGCCGTTGATCAGCACAACGAGCGGCTTGCCCTTGGTCAGGTCGCCGCCGCGCGCGGAAAAGCGCTGGGTTTCCTCCGCCATCCGGCCGCGGGTCGAGACCACCTCGCCGCGCGTCATGAAGGCGCTCGACACCGAAACCGCCTGGTCGAGCAACCCGCCGGGATTGTTGCGGAGATCGACCACATAGCCCGCGAGCTTGTCCTGCGGGATCTCCTTGGCGATGCCCGATATCGCCTTCTTCAACCCGTCGGTGGTCTGCTCGTTGAAGCGGGTGATCCTGATATAGCCGATATCGCCGCCGTCGGTCTTGTAGCGGACCGGCCGCACCCGGATGATTTCGCGCAGGATCGCGACGTCAACCGGCGCCGCGGAATTCTTGCGGGTGATCTTCAAGCGGATCTTGCTGTTGGGCCGCCCCTTCATCCGGCTCACCGCCTGTTCGAGGCTCATGCCCTGGACGACTTCATCGTCGATGTGCGTGATGACGTCGCCGGACAGGATACCGGCCTTGGCCGCAGGCGTATCGTCGATCGGCGTGACCACCTTGACGAGGCCATCTTCCATCGTGACCTCGATGCCGAGCCCGCCGAACTCGCCATGGGTGGTCTCCTGCATGTCGCTCCAGCCCTTCTCATTCATGTAGCGCGAATGAGGATCGAGCGAGGAGATCATGCCGTTGATGGCGCCTTCCATCAGCTTGTTGTCGTCGGGCTTCTCGATGTAGCTGGCCTTGATCCGCTCGAACACGTTGCCGAACAAATTGAGCTGCGCGTAGGCGTCCGGACGGGCCGCGGCCTTTGCCGCCGCAACCAGATGTGCGCCCTGCGGCCCCATGACGAGAACGGCCAGACAGGCGCCCGTTGCGGTGCCGAGGAGAAAGGCAAAGTTCCTGCGCATCTTCGAAGCGTCCCTTTTCACGATGGACGCTCACGATTGCGGTGAATCGGCGCCCTCCCCGGCGCGACCAGAACACAATGGCTTTTTGGTCGGATCAAGGCGCGAATCAACCGGGCCAATACGGGCCGCGAGGAGGCACTTCTTCGCTTGAAAACGCGCTATTTGGCCTCGTGCAACCCGTTTTGCCAGGTCGACGGCTGCGTTCCAAAGCCGCGCTTGGCGCGGGTGCCCAGCCAGTAGCCGAATTGCGGCGGAACATTGCGGAACGGGCCGTCCACGCCGAGCTTCAGCGCGGCGTCCATCGGCCAGTTCGGATTGTTGAGGATTTCGCGACCGACGGCGATCAGATCGGCCTGCCCGTCACGAAGAATCTGTTCAGCCTGATCGCCATGGATGATGAGGCCGACCGCCATGGTCATGATGTCGGCGTGGCGTTTCACATATTCCGACAGCGGCACCTGATAGCTGTACTTGATTTCCTTGCCGAGGATCGGCGCCATCTCGGTGATGCCGCCGGAAGAACAATCGATGACGTCGACGCCCTTGGCCTTGAGGATCTTGGCCAGCCGCGCGCTCTGCTCCGGCCCCCATCCGGCATTGTCTTCGACCGACAGGCGGACGAACAGCGGCTTGTCGTCGGGCCAATGCGTGCGCACCGCTTCCGTGATCTCGGTGATGAAGCGCATGCGATTGGCTTCGGAGCCGCCATATTCGTCGCTGCGCTGGTTGGAACGCTCCGACAGGAACTGGTGCACGAGATAGCCGTGTGCGCCGTGCAGTTCCAGCATCTCGAAGCCGGCCTCATGCGCACGCCGCGCCGCGTTGCCCCACGCCTGCACCAGGTCTTTCACTTCGTGGCGCTCCAGCGCCTTCGGCACCGGCCATTTCTCGCTATGGGCGATCGCGCTCGGCGCCACCGGCGACCAGGCGTCCCAGTCCTCGATATCGGGCGTCCGCTGCAGCGGACGGTCGCCCTCCCAAGGACGTGTCGCG
>DAIMKE010000752.1:0-3947 GCA_036721875.1 Bradyrhizobium sp.
GCATCTGCACCGGCTTGTAGCCGGGCTGCGTGGTCGGATTCTCGATCTCCGTCAGCCTCGGCTTTTCGCCGATCTGGGAGAGACGGTCGATCGAGGAGCAACCGCTTGCGGCGACGGCCAGGGAGAGCAGGGCGCCGGAGAGAACGATGCGGTTGAAGCGGGAGACTGACATTTACGTTACTCGGCTTTTGGAGCGACTGGCGGATTGACGATGGCGACGGCGACGGGGGCTGCTGAGGAGACGGGAGCTGCTGAGGAGACGGCATCGCTGGTCTGGGCCGGGCGGGACGGCACGCCCGTGATCGCAACCTGGCCGCGTCCGATCACGGTGCCGGACACCGTCCGCTTCGACTGCAGGTTCATCACGCTGATGGTGTCGCCTTCGGTGCCGTTGTCCAGCGCCTTGCCGCGCATGGTCAGATAAAGTCCGGCCGTCTCGTAGATCAGCGTCACGTTCTGGTCGCGCTGCACGAGATCGGGCTTGGCGAGATCGGCGGTCCTGACCGCCTGTCCGGCGCGGAGCTGGCGGCGGGCCTGCATGCCGACGGTCCGGTCGCGCGAGGCGGCATCCGCGCCGACTTCGGCCTTCGGCCGGCGCTCGACCAGGACGTCGGAGGCTTTGATGACTTCGTTGCGGTCGATATTGCGCGCCAGCACCGCGGCCTCGACGGTCTCGATCGCCGTACCGGTGAAGCGCAGCTTGGTCGGCGCCGTGCCGTTTTCGTTGGCGATTTCGAAGGTGAGGTCGAAGCGGCCGTTGCGGTTGTCGTAGCGTACGATCGTCGGCTGCAGGCCGCCGGTGAAGCTCGGCTCCAGCCTGACATCGCCGGGATCGCGGTCGAAGGTCATGCTGAGGTTGGCGGCGTCGCCGAGGCCGTTGCGGCGCTCCAGCGCGCGGGCGATCTGCAGTTCGATGTCCTTGCCCTCGAGCGTGCGGGCGAGGCGGGTGACCGAAATTTCCTTCAGGTCGCGGGTGTCGACGCCGATCACCTGGTGGGCACGAAGGGTGTTGAGCAGCTGCGCCACCGGCAGCGAGCCCGTGGTGCCGAGGTCGGGCGCGCGGTAGATCGCGACCTGCGCGGCATTGCCGGCATTGTCGATGATGTCGCCGATCCGCACGAGATCGCCGGTCACCTGCACGTTGGCGCGCAACGCGGGGACCGCGATGATGTCGTTTCGGGTCTGCGCGAGCGCATGCGTCGCAGGGCTTGCGAGCAGGGCGGTGGCGAGAAGGAGGGCGCGGGCAATCATGGCGGGTCCTCAGCGGAACATGTTGGAGGTCGATTGCATCATCTGGTCGGCGGCGCTGACCACCTTGGCGTTCATCTCGTAGGCGCGCTGGGCGGCGATCAGGTCGGAGATTTCGGTAACGACCTCAACATTGGCCTGTTCGAGGTTGGACTGCTGCATGTCGCCGAAGCCGTCGGTGTTGGCGACGCCGTCCTGCGGCGTGCCGGAAGCCGGCGTGTCCGTGAACAGATTGTCGCCGATCGGGTTGAGGCCGGCCTTGTTGATGAAGCGCGTCAGGCCGATCTGGCCGACCAGCGTCGGCGTGGTCGAGCCGGGCAGCATCACGGTGACCTGGCCCTGCGCGTTGATGGTGATCTGCGAGGAATTCTGCGGGATGGTGATCGTCGGCTGCACCGGATTACCCTGCGCGGTGACGACGCGGCCCTGGGCGTCCATCATGAACGAGCCGTCGCGGGTATAGGCAAAGGTGCCGTCGGGCACCTGGATCTTGAAGAAGCCTTCGCCGCGGATCGCGATGTCGAGGTCGTTGCCGGTCGGCGAAAGCGTGCCCTGGCCCATCAGGCGCGGCGTGCCGACGGTCTTGACGCCACCGCCAATGTCGACGCCGACGGGCAGGATGGTGCCCTGGTCGGATGCCTGCGCGCCGACGCGGCGCACGTGGTCGTAGATCAGGTCCTGGAACGCTGCGCGCTGTTTCTTGTAGCCGGTGGTGCGCATGTTCGCGATGTTGTTGGAGATCACCTGAACATTGAGTTCCTGTGCCGCCATGCCGGTCGCTGCTGTGTATAGAGCGCGCATCGATCAATGCCTTACGGTTATGCCGGAACGTCGGCGAGTTTCTCGATTGCGGTTCGGTGCAGCTCGTGCTGCTGCTGCAGCATCGAGGAGATCTGCGTGTAGGTCCGCGTGATCTCGATCAGGCGGCTCATCTCGTGGACGGAGTTGACGTTCGACTTCTCGATGAAGCCCTGGCGCACCCGCGAAGTCGTGTCGGGCTGGGGTGCGATGCCCTGGCCGGCGGAGTAGAGGTTGTTGCCTTCCTTGACGAGCTTCTGCGAGTCGGCAAACGAGACCAGCCGCAGCTTGCCGCGGACTGAATCGGTGCGGCCGGCACCCTCGACCACGGTGACGTTGCCGTCGGCCGCAATGTTGATCTGCTTGTCGGTCGGTTGAAACACGATCGGGCCTGAGGTGCCCATCACGGGATCGCCGCCCGCGGTAACGAGCTGGCCCTGATTGTTGATCTGCAGGCCGCCGTCGCGGGTGTAGCGCTCGCCGGCGGCCGTCTGAACCACCAGGAAGGCCGAGCCGTCGATCGAGACGTCGAGCGGATTCTTGGTCGCCTCGGAGGGGCCGGCCGAGAAATCATGGAAGGTCGCGCGGTCCTGCACGAAGGAGACGCGGCGATCGGCGGGAATGAAATTGTCTTCACGCGCGGGCGAGCGCAGATATTCCTCGAACAGCGACCGGTCGGCCTTGAAGCCGGTCGTGTTGACGTTGGCGACGTTGTTGGCCACGACATCAAGCTGTCGCTCCAGCGTGATCTGCCGCGAAAGTCCGACGAGAAGCGTATTCTCCATCGGTGGTTCTCCCCTTGATCGATCCGAGGCCAAGCTCTCCCAAGCTCGTCGTCCGGATCCCTTGACCCTCCGGCTCTCCCAAGCCATCCGGTCGCAATCCATCCAGCGAAAGCCGTGCCAAGTCGGGAAGTGATTGTTTCTCAAGGGGGTACGCGTTTTTCGAAGTGCGGCGCGGGCGGCAGAAAGGTCTTGTTGACCATGTTTGCCCGGCAGATTTTTCCTAGTCGGACGCAAACGGAAAGGTTCCGTTAACCATTATTACCCTAGCGTTGCACCTATTGAGGGCGCGTGTGCGCTGGCGGCTTTTGTTTCGCGTTGTGGGGGCTCTTCGTTACCCAGGCTGGTGGCAACCGCGTTCGTTCCGGATTGGAATCGGGCGGGGCAATGGCTGACAACGAGCAGGCGGAAGGCGCGGTCGACGGTGAAGCTGCGCCGCCGAAAAAAGGCAAGCTCAAGCTGATCATTGCGGCTGCAGGTTTCGTCGCCATCCTCGGCGCCGGCGGGGGTGCCTGGCTCTTCATGATGAAGGGCCATGGCGAGGAGAAGCACGCCGAAGCGCCGCCGAAGCCGTCCTCGTTCCTCGAAGTGCCCGACATGATGGTCAACCTGGTCGGCGCGCCCGGCGAGCGCGTGCAATATCTCCGCGTCAAGGTCGTGCTCGAGATCAAGGAGAGCAAGGAGGTCGACGCCATCAAGCCGAACCTGCCGCGCGTCACCGACTTGTTTCAGACTTACTTGCGCGAATTGCGACCCTCCGACCTCAACGGCTCGGCCGGGCTGTTCCGCCTCAAGGAAGAACTGACCAAGCGCGTCAACTACGCGGTGGCGCCGCAGCAAGTCAGCGCCGTGCTGTTCAAGGAAATCGTGGTTCAGTGACGGGCGGATCCAGAGGCCATGGCTAACAAGGACCAGATGGACCAGGACGCGATTGCCGCCCAATGGGAGGCATCGCTCGATTCCGAGGATCCCGCGGCGGCTGCGGAAGAGGCTGCCGCCAACGAACTCTCCGAGAGCATGGCGCTGCAATGGGCAGCCATGGTCGAGGACGGCAGCCGCGACTTCGGCAACAAGAACTCCGGCGAGCGGGTTCTGTCGCAGGAAGAAATCGACAATCTG
>DAIMKE010000753.1:0-3933 GCA_036721875.1 Bradyrhizobium sp.
ATCGTCGGCAGCTTCAGCGCGCGGGTCAGCGCCAGCTTCTCATCCGACAGCACCGGGAACGGCAAATGCAGCCTTGACGCCATCTCGGTCTGGTAGACGTTGCCCTGCGTCGACAGGCCGAATACACGCTTGGCGCCGGCGGCTTTGAGCTCCGCGAAGAGGTCGCGGAACGAACAGGTTTGCGGCGTACAGCCGCGCGCACCGGGGATCATGTCCCAGTCGTCGACGAGCGCGATCTTGCCGGGCTCGCCGGTGCGGGGATAGGCGAACACCACCGTACGGCCGGGCAACGCCGACAGCGTTACCGAATTGTCGTCGGTAGCAAGCAGGTTGATCGGCGGGATCGTCATGCCGATCAGATGCGCCGCCGAGCCATCGTCCGTCGGCGCCGGGATCTTGCTCCAGTCGACGTCGAGCAGGTTTTTCTGGTTCATTGGCCCTCTCTACGGATCGTCATTGCGAGGAGCACTTGCGACGAAGCAATCCATTGTGCCGCAGAGAAAGATGGATTGCTTCGCTTCGCTCGCAATGACGAATGTCCCTATCCCCTCGCCCGCATCAGGCGGCCTTTTTCCCGGCCCCAGTCGCGCTTCTTCTCGGTCTCACGCTTGTCGTGCAGCTTCTTGCCCTTGGCGATCGCCAGCAACAGCTTGGCGCGGCCGCGTTCGTTGAAATAGAGCTTGAGCGGGATCAGCGTCATGCCCTCGCGATCGACCGCGCCCATCAGCTTGTTGATCTGTTTCCGGTGCAGCAGCAGTTTGCGCGGCCGCTTGGGCTCATGGTTGAAGCGGTTGGCCTGCAGATATTCGGGAATGTTGGCGTTGATCAGCCAGATCTCGCCATCCTTGGAATCCGCATAGGATTCCGCAATCGTGGTCTTGCCGTTGCGGATCGACTTCACCTCGGTGCCGGTCAACGCAATGCCGGTTTCGACCGTGTCCTCGATCGCATAATTGAACCGGGCCTTGCGATTTTCGGCGACAACCTTGATCGGGCGCTCGTTCTTCTTCTCAGCCACATCAAGCCTTCTTGAGGAGATCGCGGATTTCCGTCAGCAGCTCTTCCTGGCGGGTCGGCTTCGGCGGCGCAGGTGCGGCTTCGTCCTTGCGCTTCAGTTGATTCATGGCGCGAATGACCACGAACAGCACGAAGGCGACGATCATGAAGTTCAGCGTCAGCGTCAGGAAATTGCCCCAAGCCAATACGGCGCCCTGCTTTTTGGCGTCGGCCAGGTTTGTCGCCGTCACCGACTTCGACAAGCCCGTGTAGTAATTTGAGAAATCGAGACCGCCGGTGATCGCGCCGATGATCGGCATGATGATGTCGCCGACCAGCGAAGTGACAATGGCGCCGAAGGCCGCACCGATGATGACGCCGACGGCGAGGTCGACGACGTTACCCTTCATCGCGAATTCACGAAATTCCTTCAGCATGTTGAATTCCCCAATTCGTTCAACGGACGAGGCACAGCGCTAGTTGATCAGGCCAGCATGCACCATGGCGTCGCGAATCACCTTCCCGGTTGGCGGCGTCACGTTCATCAACGGCAGGCGCACCTCTTCTTCGAGCCGCCCCAGCAGTTTGAGGCCATGCTTGGCTCCCGCGAGGCCGGGCTCCTTGAAGACGGCATCATGCAGCGGCGTCAGGCGGTCCTGGATATTCAGTCCCGTTGCATAGTCACCCTGCATAACGGCTGACATCAGGTCGGCACACAGCTTCGGCGCCACGTTGGCGACCACCGAAATGCAACCATGTCCTCCCGCCGCCATATAGGCCAGTGCGGTCATGTCTTCGCCGGACAGCTGGATGAAATCCGGCCCCATCGCATGACGTTGCTGCGACACCCGGGCAAGATTGGCGGTAGCGTCCTTGACGCCGGCGATGTTCTTCAACTCGAACAGCCGGGTCATGGTCTCAACCGACATATCGACGACGGAACGCGGCGGAATATTGTAAATGATGATCGGAATCCCGATCGCGTCATTCACCGCCTTGAAGTGCTGATACATCCCTTCCTGGGTCGGCTTGTTGTAATATGGCGTCACCACCAGCACGGCGTCGGCACCGGCCTTCTCGGCGTGAACAGCAAGGTCGACGGCTTCGCGCGTTGAGTTTGAGCCCGCGCCGGCGATGACAGGCACGCGTCCTTTCGCCTCATCGATGCACATCTCGACGACCCGATGATGCTCGGCATGGCTCAGCGTCGGGCTTTCGCCGGTGGTACCGACGGGAACGAGACCGTGTGACCCCTGCTCGATCTGCCAGCTGACAAGCCCGCGAAAGGCCGCCTCATCTACCGAGCCGTTTTTGAATGGCGTGACCAAGGCGGTGAACGATCCCCGGAACTTTGTCTTGGCTGCCATGGACTTCCTCCCAACGCTTAAGGTGCGGCGCGACCGCATCTGGATTTCAATTCATATCGGGTCTGGCGATCAGGCGACAGGGCCGCGGACATGGCCCTAGCGCTTTGTTTTGACGTCTTTTCTTGGCTCAGGCCGTACGCAAAAGGCTCAAGACGCCTTTAGCCGCGATTTTGCCGTGGTGATGGCGCAAACAGCACCAGCTGAGAAATTTTAGCATTTTGTCCACATATTCAATCAAATAGATCAAGGGCCCAAGCGATTGAATGATTCGCCGCCGCAGAGGAAAGCCGTGACCCCTTCCGCCCGCGCAGCCGCATTTCGATCGACCGCACTGGCCACGAGCCTGGCGCTGGCGATCGGGCTGTCCGGCTTCCCCGCGGAAGCCTGGGCCAAGTCGAAAGTTCCACTGCCGAAGCCGCGGCCGATCGCGCGCAATGTCGTGCCCAAGACGACTGTGAACACGACTGTGAATGCCACGGCGAACCCAGCCGCGAATCCGGTGACGACACCGCACGTAAATACCGCCACCGCCCCTGCCGCGCCGGCGCCGCCTCCGCCGATACTGGCTCCCGCAACGCGCCAGCATGCCGCGGTGCCGCCGCCGCGCAAGCAGATCGCGCCCGCGGCGGTAGCCGCAACGTCCACGACCTCGCAAGCCGACAAGGACGTGCTGGAAAACATCATCGCGCTCGTGCGTAAGCAAAAGGCCGCCGACGCCACACAGGCGCAAGCTGCGATCTCCGATCCGGTCGCCCGCAAGCTCGCGGAATGGCTGATCCTGCGCAGCGACAACAACGGCGCTTCGGTCGAACGCTACCGCGCGTTTATCTCCGCCAACCCGAGTTGGCCATCGCAGACCTTCATGCGCCGGCGCATCGAGGCCGCGCTGTGGGATGACCGCCGCGACGACGCAACCGTCTGGGCGTGGTTCGAAAACCAGTCGCCGCTTTCCGCCAAGGGCAAGTTCTCGCTCGCAAAGGCCATGATCGCGCGCGGTGATCGCACCAACGCCGAACGGCTGGTGCGCGAGGCCTGGCGCAGCGACGGCATGTCGGAAGACACCGAGATCAATGCGATGGAGCAGTTCGGCGCATTCCTGACCGGCGGCGACCACAAGGCGCGGATGGACGCACTGCTGTACGGCACCGAGCAGGAAGCCGGCGGCATGCGCGCGGCCAAGCGGCTGGGCTCGGGGCATGTTGCGCTGGCCAAGGCGCGCATTGCGGCCAACAAGAAATCCTCCAACCTCAAGGCGCTGCTCGATGCGGTGCCACGCGAACTGCACAGCGATCCCGGCTACATGTTCGCCCGGATCCAGTGGCTCCGCCGCGAAGAAAAATTCCATGAGGCCGCGCAGCTCATGCTGGCGGTGCCGAAAGATCCGAACAGGCTGCACAATCTCAACGAATGGTGGATCGAGCGGCGACTGCTGTCACGCAAGATGATCGACGTCGGCGAACACCGTACCGCCTATTTGATCGCGCGGGACGCAGCGCTTCCGTCGCGCGACATCTACAAGACCGAGCAGGAATTCACCGCGGGCTGGATCGCGCTGCGCTTCCTGAAGGAC
>DAIMKE010000754.1:0-2235 GCA_036721875.1 Bradyrhizobium sp.
CTCTATCACCAGCGCTGTAGCCCCCACCAACGACAACATACCCGTGTGGGCTCTTACCGGCGATGTAGTTAAAGCCGTGGCCGCGACAGCAGCCCTACAGATCGCAGACAAGCCCGCCTATGCGTTCACCTTCAATCTGATCCCCGAAGCACGGGAGAAGGCCCTGAGTCATCCCTGGGGCTTTCTGGACTCCCTGAAGCGGTCCTTTGACAAGCAGTTGGCCCGGGCTGGCGTCCGGCTGCCCTACTGGTTCTGCATTGATCGCGATTGGGATGGCCGGCTGCATATTCATGGCGCCTTCGGTGCGGTTACCGAAAACGCTATTCTGAAAGAAACGATGTGGAAGGCCTGGGGCGCGTCGCCCGGGCGGAGCAAGCAATTCCAGATCAAGATCAAGCCGCTTCGTGATGACGGCTGGGCGACCTATGCCACGCGCAACCTGCGCCGAGTGTCGGCCAAGATTGGCCCTGCCTTCACCATGACCCGGCCCCTACAGCAGGAAGCGCAACGGACTTACAGCGAGGTTCGGCGGATCATGCGAGGCGACCGCCAAATGTCAGGTGTGCGGTATTGACCGCGCGCACAAATAAACCCGCCCGGGTGGCGCCCGACCATCGGGAGGCGTTGACAACTTCACACTTGAGTCCTTGTAGGTGCACCATTGTGCAGGTGCACCCGAGATATCGGTTGGCACACCTGCGGGGAATCCATTAGGCCGGTTGTCCCAGCAGACTGCTATTGAACCGTTGCGGTTCTCGTCGCATAGCCTCATATCCTTAACACGGTATCTAGGGATCAGTCCGGTCGTGGAAGCTACGTCACGTCCTCCCCAGTCAGCACTTGACGTCGTATCGATCCAGAAGATGCCACCAGGAGCCCCGGCGGGCGATGAAGCGTCAGGGACTTTTGGAGGAGCCGGCTGAAGCGTGCTCTGCGGTGTAAGCTTATCGAAGACAGCCAATAGGACGATCGCTGCTATGGTCCCTGCGGCTAACTTGAGGTTCGTCTTACCCCCCGGGTTTAAGGCCACCAGCAGGACGGCAACTATGGCTAGCCCGACTATTCCAAGTGGAACGACGTCCTTTATCCAGGCCATGGCATCCGCGCTCCAAATTAATTCGTATCCTAAAGCCTCCATGATAATCGCACTGGGTCCCGCCCAGCAACCAATGATTGCCGCAGCGACTGGGTCACACGAAGTCAATGGTCGCTGACCGAAAAATAGAACCGCGCGCACCAAGCCGTTGTTAGACCTCGCGGCCGCGTATCAGCTCCGACTTACATTTCGTCTTTGTCGAAACGAGCAACCTTGCCCCCGAGTCGCAAATCGCGCATTCGATTCCCGTGCATCACCAACACGGGGCTGACATATGACCGACTTTGGAAGGTTCATTCCGACCTCGACCTACAACGATCTCGTTACCGCGCTGACTGAGATCGACGACCGCAATCCCTTCAGCGAAGGCAGCGCCGCCGCCCGCGAATGGCGGGAAAACGAGATCAAGCTTGTGCTCGGTATGACTGGCGACATCTGGCCCTTGGAGATCCGGGGCGACCTGATCATAGACGCGCTCACGCACGCGGACAAAATGTCGCACTAAAGAGGTGACGAAGTCCCATATCGCGCTGACTATAGGGCGAAACAGCGATCGGCTCCGGCCGCTCGTGTCTCCTCTGTCAGTGTGTCAGCCGGCGGGCATCCCCGCCGGCTGATTTTTCAGAGGTGACCACGCAACCACTGATACGGAGAGAAGTGAATGCCCATCGATCCCTTTAAACCTGTCACGTATTCCGCTGCCCGCCGTCGCTTCGAGCGAGCAACGGGCTTGAGCGTTTACACTCTGACAGCGCGCGAAAGTGAATTTCATTCCGGTGCCAAATACGCCCTGGTCAATGAGGAAGGCTACATCACTGCAACCGGGGAGATCGACACCGTTGAAGCATGGTGTCGTTACGAAGGCGTGCTGATGCCGCACGAATTCTTGAAGGATGCAGCATGACCAGCTTCACCTACGACGACGACCGCCGCACCGGCACCTATGAAGTGCGATCGGGCATCGTGCATGTCACCACTGAATTCGGGACCAAGTCGACCCAGGTCGGCGGCTCGCCACCACTGGTCATCGCCCGAATGCTAGCCCGCGAGTTGATGCAGGCCGCGAAGCTTATGTGACTGGAAAGAGGGCGCGGATCACACCGCGTCCTCTACGGTTCTGGACTCACAGAATGCTCGGG
>DAIMKE010000754.1:2245-3927 GCA_036721875.1 Bradyrhizobium sp.
CCCGCTTCTTTCGATAGTAGCCGAGACGACCATTCGTGCAGCTATCAAAATAATCGTTTGAGTCAGGCCACTCGAAATAGCAATTCCGCCGGATAAGCTCAAAAACTGCCTTTGGGATATCGTCCGGCCTAACGGCTTCAGGAAGCGGATTTGTCGGAGGCTGGTATCGGAGTGGCAGAATCCACATCGTCCCAATGAGAGGGAGTCCAGCGGTCCTCCTGCCGTAAAAATCGGGAAGGTTCGAACAGGTCTGCCTTAGTGCGATTCCGTTGGTCACTTGCTTTGACCACTGCGATTCATCCTTGGCACTAGCCTTTCGGATGTAGTCAGCAAACTTTCCGCTCCTTTGTCGGACATCATCATAGCTGAGTCCAACCGAGCTTAGGTCGGCGGCAATCTTCGTATTGTTGAGGCCTGAACCGCAATATCTAGCCAAGCCAGTAACTGTGAAGAGCGCTTCAATTGCTTCTGTCTGGAGAGAATCAGGTTCCTCTGCACCGGCCGAAGGCGGCGCAATCAAGTTCAGAAAGACAGACACCGTTACCAAGACCAGCACGTGGTTCATGGCCTCACCTCATATTTTCCGCGCGAGATCCTCGACGCCCTCGCTATATGCGAATCCATACAAGCGATCGGGACGAATGGAAGTGCAACCTCTCACCAAGCGCGGGCTAACGAAACAGGAGGCAGCCGAATACGTCGGCTGCAACAGCCTCGCCGCGTTTGACCGTTGGGTGCAAAAGGGAATTATCCCCAGGTCAATGCCCGGGACCACTCGATGGGACCGCAGAGCGCTTGACGCCGCCCTAGACCGGGCATCTGGCCTTGTGACAGAATCAGCACCTGAACTGACCCCCTACCAGCGCTGGAAAGCCGAGAATGCGCGTAAGACCGAAGCCGCTTAAGCTCAAGGGCATCAACCGCGTCCCGAAGCGGCAGGCAGATGGCACGGTCAAATTCTATCTGTATCACCGGGCCACCGGCATTCGCCTCGACCCCGATCGGCTCGCGGAGACCTACGCGGAGGCAGAGAAGCGCACTCGACGGAAGAGCGAAAAGACGCTCACTGATCTCATTCGCCTGTTCGATACATCAAGCACCTACGCCGCACTGAGCGAAGAGTCCCGCAAGCAGTATCCTTGGAAGCTCAAGCGGATTGAGCAGCAGTGGGGAACGGTCCCTGAGGACACGTTCAACAATGCCGACGACGCCGACCTATTCGCGGCGGACGCCCTCGCGTAGCACCAGGAGTTGGGCAAGACCTCGCGCCGATCGGCCGACAACCGCATGTCGGCTCTGTGCCGCGTGCTCTCGTTCGCGAAAGAGCAGCGCCGCATCAAACACCACCCTATCCCGACCTTCCACCGGCTCTACAAGAGCGACCGGGCCGACAAGACGTGGTCGGAGGATCTACAGCAGAAGTTCATCAAGACCGCCCGGCCGGCGATGGCAACGGCCATGATCCTGGTCCGCAACACCGCAATGCGGGCCAGCGACGTCCGCAAGTTTGCCTGGACGCGCTACGATGGGCGGCGTGTTCAAATCCGGTCCAGCAAGACAGGCAAGATGCTTTGGATCCCTGCCACGCGTGAGCTGAAAGCGCACCTGGACGCCCTGCCCCGCTCCGGCGCCCTGGTCATGCTCACGCCAAGCGGCAAGGCCTACACCAAGCGCTATTGCAA
>DAIMKE010000755.1:0-3926 GCA_036721875.1 Bradyrhizobium sp.
GCCTTACGAGCTTGCGCTGGCCAAGGCCGAGGCGGACGTCGATTCCGCGCGCGCCGCCGTCGAGCAGATGAAGGCGAACCTGCGCGAGATCCGTGCCGAAACCAAAGAGGCCGAGAACAAGCTCACGTTCCTGCAGGCGCAGGCGCAGCGGGCGCGCGATCTGTCGGGTCGCGGCGTGACATCGGCGGTGAAGCTCGAGCAGACCAACAGCGAGGAGCAGGAAGGGCTCGATCGCGTCGCGGTGCTGCACCAGCGCATCGCCCGCGTCGAGGCGGCGCTTGGCGGCAAGCCGGACCGGCCGACCGACGCGTTTGCCGCCGTCCGCGAGAAGCTCGCGCTGCGCGATCGCGCCGCGCTCGATCTCGCCTACACCGAGATCAAGGCGCCGCGCGCCGGCGTCGTCGTCAATTTCAAGCTCCAGCTCGGCGAGCAGGTCAAGGCGCAGACATCGCTGTTTGCCATGGTTGCCGACCGCCGGCCCTGGCTGGAAGCCAATTTCAAGGAGACCGACCTCACCCACGTCACCGTCGGGCAGAAGGCGAAGGTCGTGCTCGACATGCATCCCGACATCACCTGGGATGCCGAGGTCGAGAGCATCAGCCCGGCGACCGGCGCCGAATTCGCGATCCTGCCGGCGCAGAACGCCTCGGGAAACTGGGTGAAGGTCGTGCAGCGCCTGCCGGTGCGGCTGCAGTTGCTCGAACGTCCCGGCGAGCCGCCCCTTCGCGCCGGCATGACCGCCTATGTCAGCATCGATACCGGTCGCGTCCGAAGCCTCGCCAGCATCTTCGGCAACGGCGCCGCCGTCGCCGCGCGCCCGCAGTCGAAGGAGGCCAGCAAGGCAGAGTGACCATCGTCACGATGTCCTCGCCATCCGTCGTCTTCCCGATCGCAGTGAAATGACGCAACCGGCGGATAGCCGATTTTCGCGAAACCGATTATGCTCGCCGCATCGAATTACCTGCTGGTGGTGGCATCGACCGCCCGAACCGGTACATGGGGCGACCATGTTCAATCCTACTGAAATCGTCATCGACGCGTTTGTCGGGGAGCTCAAAGCCAAGTACGGCCAGATCTACGGCGTCCTCGAGCCGGCCTATCCTGACATCATAGGTTTCGTCGGCCGGCTCGCGTTGGAGAATATTGCCAACAGCGACGCGGCCTACCACGACATGAACCACACCATCATGGTGACGCTGGTCGGTCAGGAGATCCTGCTGGGCAAGCACACCAGCGAGGGCGGGGTCACCCCGCGCGATTGGCTGCATTTCATGATTTCCCTGCTGTGCCACGACATCGGCTACGTACGCGGCGTATGCCGGGGTGATCGTGACGGACATTATGTCAGCGGCGAGAGCGGCCAGCTCGTGCCGATATCCGCAGGCGCCACGGACGCAAGCCTGACCCCCTACCATGTCGCGCGATCGAAGCTGTTCGTCCGCGAGCGCTTCGGGAAAAAGAGCCTGACCCACATCGATACGAAAGAGATCGAGGCCAACATCGAGCACACGCGTTTTCCGGTACCTGTACCTGAGAACGAGCAGCATCCCAGCACGGCGGATTATCCAGGCCTGCTTCGCGCCGCCGACCTGATCGGCCAACTGGCCGACATCGGCTACCTGCGCAAGACGTCGGCGTTGTTTGCCGAATTCCGGGAAACCGGCGAGGCCGAGAAGCGCGGATACACGTCCCCGGACGATTTGAGGGCAGCGTACCCCGGCTTCTTTTGGAAGATGGTCCGGCCCTATATCGGCGATGCGCTCCGCTATTTGCAGGTGACCCAGGAAGGCAAGCAATGGATCGCCAATCTGTATGCGCACGTGTTCTCGGAAGAACACCGGGGTGCATTCGGCGGACCATTCCGGTAGGTTTCGGCGCGGGCGTTGCGTCAATGCGCCCCCCTCGCCGTTAGGAACAAACCCCCTCACCTCCTGTTTTCCTATCTCCATCCCATCTGGAGGAGAAAGTTATGTCTTTGGAAGCGAACGAAACCGGCAACCTGATCGGCAGCGACAAGGTCGAGGGAACTGCGGTCTATGGCGCCGACCGGAACAAGATCGGTTCGATCGAGCGTGTCATGATCGACAAGATGAGCGGCAAGGTGTCCTACGCCGTGCTCTCCTTCGGCGGCTTTCTCGGCATCGGCGACGACCACTATCCGCTGCCCTGGCAGTCGCTGAAGTACGATACCTCGCTCGGCGGCTACGTCACCGGGGTGACCGAAAGCCAGCTCAAGGGCGCGCCACACTATGGTAACGACAATGCCTGGAACTGGGGCGACCCGACCAGGGCCCGCGCCGTCAACGACTATTACGGCGTCGCGATCTGAGTTCTCACACTGATATCGAAAGGCCCGCCGCGATGGCGGGCCTTTTTTCGATCGACGTATGACACTGGTGCCACGAACCATTTCGCAATCGCCGCGTTATGGTTCGCGGGAGGGCACGGCCGTGGGAAAGTTCTTCTTGTTCATCGTGGCTTTGAGCATCGCCATCCTGGTGGCGATAAGCATCCATATCATCAACCTGTAATGATCTGCGTGGCTCACCGACAACGGTCGCAGGCTCACCCGACCCTGCGGACACGGTGGCTCCAGCGCCTCTCGGGGGGAAGATTGCGCTGGAGCCCGGCGGTTGACCGTGTGTCTGGCGACACCATTGCCTAATTTTCCCGAGCAATGATTGTTCCGGCGGCGCGCCGGAATTTTAGTCGTCACGAATTTTTTGTCGTCACGGAATGCGGTCGCCGGGAGAACGCTCGCTCGGGTCGCGCGGAGCCTGTCGCTCGATGGGATCGCGGCCGATCCTGGCGCGCAATTTCGCCACGTCGATGAAGTCGTCCGCCTGGCGGCGCAGTTCGTCAGCAACGATCGGCGGCTTGCTCGACGCCGTGGAGACGACGGTGACGCGAACGCCACGGCGCTGCACCGCCTCGATGAGCGGACGAAAATCTCCGTCGCCGGAAAACAATATCATCTCGTCGATGTGACCCGCGAGTTCCATCGCATCGACTGCGAGGTCAACTTCCAGATTGCCCTTGAACTTGCGGCCGCCGCCGGCATCGACGGATTCCCGGGATGGCCTGGTGACGACGGTGTAACCATTGTAGTCAAGCCAGTCGAGCAGCGGACGAAGCGACGACAGCTCGGGATCCATTGCGGAATAATAGAATGCGCGCAGCACGACGCCGCGGCTGCCGAATTCCGCCAGCAGGCGCTTGTAATCGATATCGAAGCCGAGCGTCCGCGAAGTTGCGTGCAGATTGGCGCCGTCAATGAAAAGAGCGATCCTGCTGAAGCTGGCTCGCGACATAACTAGCTTCTCCGGCAAAAATGGCAGAGAGTTCAATGTTGTCTTTCCGCGCCGTCTGGCGCGGACGTCTCGTTCAAATCACCTGCAAATCATCTGTCTGCAGTACAAAATCATTTGGTCGGGACCGGCGTGCGGGTCCTGTGGTCGTTCAGGCTGGTCAGACGGGCTTGCCGGCGGCCAAGGCGTGCACGAAGCAGGCGTCGGCGTCGCCGCAAGCGGTGCGGACTTAGCAGATCGCTCACGCCGCGACTTGTTATCGTTCGCCAATCATTTGCTTTGCTGCGCCAGCATCGCCCGGCATGACGAACAAATCGCAAATCAAATGCGGTGGCAGGACTGTTGATCTAGCTCAACCCCGGATCGGGCAGACGTCAAAGGATGTCGTCGGGTGCGGATAGCTGCGGGTGCGCCAGGATTGAACCCGAATGCACGACACCCCAATCGACAGGAGGACGACCATGGTTCGTAGTGCCCTCGCTGCCTCGGCAGCAATCGTTGATACTGAGCGGACGAGCGCGCGTGTTGATAGCGGTCAGGCCGCGAGGCCTGCCGCCGTGCTCACAAATACCGACGATCGTGGCCAGTCCAATCGCTGGTCGCATCCATCCATTGGAG
>DAIMKE010000756.1:0-1083 GCA_036721875.1 Bradyrhizobium sp.
GTCTTGAGATCGCCGACCAGTTGGAAACTATGGGATGGTACGGTCAGTCCTTCGGTTTGATCATAGAGGAGGCCATGAACGCTGCGACCGCAGCGGAATATTCTTCCAATCCGTTAAGACTAAAATGCATATCACCTTGCCTCCAATAGAAATTCTCGGGGTGCGATCCGAACCGCTGCTTCAATGTTGCGGTGGCATTGAAGAAAAGAAAGTTGTTGGCGATGCAGATTTTGTGCACCGTAGAGCTTACGAGATTGTTCCACACGCGGCCCTCAGCGTCGGGCTTCAAGTGCTCAAGATGCGGGTGAAAGATGAACAGCACCCGGCTCCCGTCCCCGGCGTAATCCCTTAGCACGTCAGCCAGCTCCTGCAGATTCTGCCTGAAACTCGAAAGTGCTTCTGAATATTTCTGTTCGAGATCAGCGCCATGGTCCTGTGAATAGGAAAAAAGAACGAGCTCGTCCGATCGGTATTTCTTAATCACCGCTGGCATGTGGACGAGGGACATCCAGGCCTTGGCCACAAACCGCATCAGATACAAGGGATGCTCGCGAGCCTCCATCAAGCCGAAACTACATTCGTGTCCGATGGGTGAAGCCTTGACGCCGACATTTTGTCCGCGCCCATTGCGGACAATCAGCTTACGGTATCGAGCGAAGTCATCGTATAGATCGGTCTCGTCCACGTCCACCACGATATAGTCGGGACGCACAATCGGCAGCAGCAGCTTCGCCTGCGGCACGAAGATGGCCGGCGAATATGAGGTATAACCGGCATTGTGGGTCTTTAGGCAAACCCCCAGCTCTTTCTTGAAATATTTTGCGACGTGATACGGCAGTGTGTTCTCGTCGTCGTAGCCTTCCATAAAGGAATCGCCAAGGAACAAGACCGAGACTGGTTTTCGACACCCGGCCAGCAGTGCCCTATCGTCGATGATCCTGACACCGTTCGCGTCATAGGATCTCTGGTAGCTGAAGCCGGTCAGATCGCCGTAAATGCACAGGTTCTGGTTTTTCGGTTCCGGCTTATGGTTCAAGACGTCGGATTCCCAATTCAGGTTGACGCTCGCCATTTCGAGATCGA
>DAIMKE010000756.1:1183-3924 GCA_036721875.1 Bradyrhizobium sp.
TGGTTCAAGACGTCGGATTCCCAATTCAGGTTGACGCTCGCCATTTCGAGATCGACCAGCGGACCGAAATACTGCTGCAACCGTAACCCGATCTCAAAGATCGCGACCCAGGTGATGAACAGCAGCGCCCCCTGTCCGAGGAGGCGACACCAGCGCTTCATCGAATATCTCCGAAATGAACTTCGAGCGGCTTAACATTGCAGGACCGTGATTTCTTTCAACTGCCCCCCGGGGGAAGAGGCAAAAAAGCGACCGTGTCGCGGACACCTGATAAGGTACCTTGAAATATCCAAAAAGGGCGATTGGCCAGTTCTGATGCCGCAGTCAACCCATGAAAGCTTCACCCGCGACGAGACATCGCTTCCGGGATCAGACCGGACCTTCGGTTGGGTGGTGGCGGGTGGGCTCGCGCTTCTGAGCCTTTTAAACCGCTGGCATCTCGGCCAGCTGTGGCCGTGGACCCTATCCGTCGCGGTTCTGCTCCTCGTCGCCGCCTGGATTCGTCCGTCCTTGCTGCACCCGCTCAATCGGCTGTGGATGAAGTTCGGCCTGCTTCTGCACAAGATCATCAACCCGATCGTCATGGGTCTTCTCTTCTACGGCATGATCCTGCCGACCGGCCTCGTCATGCGACTGCGCGGCGAGGATCTGCTGCGACTGAAACGCGAGCCCGACGCGGAGAGCTATTGGATCACGCGCGTGCCGGGGCCCGCGCCGGAAACGATGAGAGACCAGTTCTGATGATGGATTTTCTGGCCGAGCTTTGGCGCTTCATGCGCGTGCGAAAAAAATTCTGGCTGCTGCCGATCCTGATCATGATGGTGGTGTTCGGCGGCCTTGGGGTGTTGACGAAGGGCACCGCGGTCGCGCCGTTCATCTACACGCTGTTCTAAGGTAATGCGCATTCTCGGTATCTCTGCATTCTATCACGACAGCGCCGCGGCGCTGGTCGAGGACGGTCACATCATTGCTGCAGCGCAGGAAGAGCGTTTCACCCGTAGGAAGCACGATGCCTCGTTTCCGCGCCATGCGGTTCGCTACTGCCTGGAAGCAGCCGGCGCAAAACTTTCAGAGATCGATCATGTCGTGTTCTACGACAAGCCGTTCCTGAAGTTTGAACGCCTGCTGGAAACCTATATCGCATTCGCGCCGCGCGGCTTCCGCTCCTTCCAGATCGCAATCCCCCTATGGCTCAGGGAGAAGCTGTTCCAAAAAAGCCTGTTGCGGAGTAAGCTCCGGGAGCTCGACGAGGATTTCGCTTCGGAAAAGCTGTTGTTCGCCGAGCATCATCTGAGCCACGCAGCGTCCGCCTTCTACCCGTCGCCGTTCGAGAAGGCCGCGGTCCTGACCATGGACGGTGTCGGCGAGTGGGCGACGACCTCGGCGGCGACAGGCGATGGCAACCGCCTCGAAATCTTCCAGGAGATTCATTTTCCCCATTCGCTCGGCCTGCTCTATTCAGCCGTAACCTATTACATCGGCTTCAAGGTCAATTCCGGTGAGCACAAGGTGATGGGACTGGCGCCTTACGGTGAACCCAAATACGCGCAGCTCGTTCTGGATCATTTGATCGACCTGAAGCCGGATGGATCATTTCGGCTCGACATGTCCTATTTCGATTATTGCACCGGTCTCACCATGACCAACGAGCGGTTCGCGAAGCTGTTCGGTCAACCCGAGCGGTCGCCGGATCAATTGCTGACGCCGTTCCATATGGATGCCGCAGCCTCGATTCAGGCCGTACTGGAGGAGGCGGTGCTGCGACTGACGCGCAGCCTCGCGAGCCGGACCGGTGCGCGCAATCTCTGCCTTGCCGGCGGCGTGGCGCTCAATTGCGTGGCCAATGGGAAGGTGCTGCGCGACGGCAGATTTGACCGCCTCTGGATTCAGCCCGCCGCGGGCGATGCAGGCGGCGCAGTCGGCGCGGCGCTTGCGGCCTTCCATCAGTTCAAGAGCGGGCCACGCAACATCGCTGCGACCGACGGAATGTCCGGCGCGTTTCTCGGGCCGGAATTTTCGCAAAGCGAAATCGAACGGAGGCTCACCGCGTGCGGCGCGCGGTTTGCCGTGCTGGACGAAGATGACATGATCGAGGCAACAGCCCAGGCGCTGTCCGATCAGCTCGCGGTGGGGTGGTTTCAGGGCCGCATGGAGTTCGGCCCCCGCGCGCTGGGGGCGCGCTCGATCCTCGGCGATCCCCGTTCGCCGACCATGCAGAAGAACCTCAATCTCAAGGTGAAGTACCGCGAGAGTTTTCGTCCCTTTGCGCCAGCCGTGTTGCGCGAGGACGTCGCCGACTGGTTCGATCTCGATTCAGACAGTCCCTACATGCTGATCGTCGCCGAGGTGACGAAGAACAAGCGGCAAGCCATGAGCGCCGAGGAGCAGGCGCTGTTCGGCATCGACAAGCTCAATATCACGCGCTCGGAAATTCCCGCGGTAACCCATGTCGATTATTCCGCCCGCATCCAGACGGTCAGCCGGGAGACTAATCCGCGTTTTCATCGGCTGCTGACACGATTCAAGGCGCGGACCGGGTGTCCCGTGCTGGTCAACACCAGCTTTAACGTGCGCGGCGAGCCGATCGTCTGCGCGCCGGAAGATGCTTTCCGCTGCTTCATGGGCAACGAACTGGATTTGCTCGTGGTTGGCAACTGCGTGCTGCGCAAGAGCGAGCAGAATCCCGATCTCAAGCAGGATTACAGTTCCGCTTTCGACTTGGATTAGCGCTTCTTCAGGTA
>DAIMKE010000757.1:0-3923 GCA_036721875.1 Bradyrhizobium sp.
CGATCACGTCGGTCAGGGCCGGCGGCGAGCTCTTGTAGGGGACGTGAAGCAGGTCGATGCCGGCGAGACGGGCAAACGTCGCGCCCGACACGATCGCCGAGGAACTGCCGCTGGCGTAGGAGTATTTGCCCGGCTCCTTCTTGGCGAGCGCGATCAGTTCGGCCACCGAATTCGCCGGGATGTCCGGGTGTATCACCAGCATGAACGGCAGGTCGCCGGTGCGTGCGATCGGGGTGAAATCCTTGATCGGATCGTAGGTCATGTTCTTCAGCAGATACGGATTCGCCGAATGCGACGTGTTCGTCGTCACGAACAACGTGTAGCCGTCGGGCGCGGAGCGCGCGACATAGCTCGCCGCGATCGAGCCGTTGGCGCCCGCCTTGTTCTCGATCACCATGCTGACGCCGAGCCCGACGCCGAGTTCTTTCCCGATCAGGCGCGTGGTGGTGTCGGTGCCGCTGCCGGCGGCGAACGGCAGCACCAGCGTGATGTTGCGGTTCGGGTAGGGGGCCTGCGCGGAAGCCGTGGCAATCAATGCCAACATCAGGGGGGCCGCCGCCGCGACGTGCCGGTACCGCTTCAATCGTTCAAACATATAGTCGTTTCCTCAGGTTGCTTTTGGTCAATTGGCCGGCAAGCTAGCCCGCCCGGGATCAAAGGGGAAGCCGGTAAGACGCTACGCCGCATGCCTCAAAATCGTGCCCCGGGCGCAGTGCATCACGAAGTGATGCGCTGCTGAACCGGGCCTTACCGGCTGGGTCCCGGCTCTGCGGAGCAGCGCTGAAGAAGCGCTGCGCCGCGTCCGGGACACGTCGATCAATCAGGCTCTTGCCGAGGCCCGGCGCGATGCGATCACCACCCCGGCCAGCACCAGCACATAGCCGACCATGTGAAACAGCCGCAACTGCTCGCCGAGCAGCAGGATCGCCATCGCCGAGCCGAACACTGGCACCAAATGAAAGAACGGCGCGGCGCGGTTCGGTCCGATCAGCGCCAGCGACCACAGCGCCACGAACAGCGGGCCCGCGGACTGGATCAGCAGCGCATTCAGCGCCTCGGTGTACTGCATGGCCCAGTAGGAAATCGCGTTGTTGTAGGCGAAGCCGATCGCCGACAAAAACACCATCATCGGCAAATGCGCGCGCAGCACCGGCCAGTCGCGCTTCAGATGCGGCCATGCGAACGGCAGCAGGATCAGGAAGGTGCCGATCCAGCGCAGGCAGGACAATGTCAGCGGCGGCACGTGCCCGGCGACGTGGCGCGCCAGCACGATGTTGCCGGCCCAGAACAGCGAGGTCAGGCTGAGCAGCAGATAGGGCTGGTTGTTCAGCCACCGGACCGGACGGAAGGCAGGCGGCGCTGGTGCGGTCATGGTCTCGGACCGAATAGGTTCAAATTTTCCGCCGCACGACAAGTCCCGCGTGTGCAATGCTACAATGTCCGGTATCGAACGCCGTGAGGAGCCGTGGATGGGTGTGGATTTGCTGAACGTGAAAGGCTTGCAGGAGATGGACCAGCAGGCGCCGGTGGTGATGGTGAACCTGATGCGTTTTCGCGATCGGTCGCTGGACGGCGACGGATCGGGCTGGGACGCCTATCTGCGCTACAGCGCGCTCACGGTGCCGATGATCAAGGCGCGCGGCGGCACGCTGCTGTGGACCGGTGACGCCAAAACGGTCGCGCTCGGGCGGCAGGACGGCAATCAATGGGATTATCTGGCGCTGGTGTATTATCCGACGGTGTCAGCCTTCGTCGACATGATGACGTCGGCCGACTACGAGACCCGTTGCGACCCCCACCGTACCAACGGCTGCGCCGAACACGTGATCATCGCGACGAAGGAGGCCTACAGCAAGTTAAAGCCGGGGTGAGATCGGGCGCGCCGGACCACCGTCTGTCATGCTCCGCGAAGGCGGAGCATCCAGTACGCCGCGGCTCCTCGGTTTGATCCGCGGTCTCTTGAATACTGGGTCACCCGCCTTCGCGGGTGACGACAGCTCATTCGTTGCGCGACCTTCGCGCCTCAAAACTTCCTGACCAGATCCGGCGTGATCTCGCTGAGGGAGCGAATGCCGAGCAGCGCCAGATCGCGGTCGATCTCGGCCTGCAGCAGCGTGATCGCCCGCTGCACGCCCGCCTCGCCGCCGGCGATTGCGGCATAGAGGAAGGGGCGGCCGACCCAGACGAAATGCGCACCCAGCGCCAAGGCTTTGATCACGTCGGTGCCGCGGCGGATGCCGCCGTCGACCATCACCGTCATGCCCTTCGCTTCGGCTGCGATCTCCGGCAGCGTGCGCAGGCCCGACATGGTGTAGTCGAGCTGGCGACCGCCATGGTTTGAGAGCATCACGCCGTCGACGCCGCTCTCGCGCGCGATCCGGGCGTCCGCGGGCGAGACCAGCCCCTTGACGACGAGCTTGCCTTTCCACTTCTTGCGGATCAGTTCGACATGTTTCCAGGCGAGCTGGTCGCGGTGGCCGATATTGCGCATCAGGTTCTTGGCGAGCACCGGCGGTCCGCGCTTGGCGTCCATGTTCTCGAAATGCGGCATGCCGAAATTCTTCACCGTGCGCGCCCAGGTGCCGAGCAGCCAGTGCGGGTGCGTCACCGTATCCCAGAACACGCGCGGCGTGATCGCGAGCGGCACCTGAAAGCCGTTGCGGATGTTGTTCTCGCGGTTCGGCGGCACCGGCACGTCGGCCGTGACGACGAAGGTGTCGTAGCCGGCCGCCGCGACGCGATCGACCAGCGGTTCGATGCGCTCCGGCACGCCGGCGAGATAGGCCTGATACCACGCGGCATTGTTCTCGCGCCGCACGTCCTCCAGCGTGATCAGCGACGACGCGCTGAGGATCATCGGCACGTTGGTTGCAGCCGCCGCCCGCGTCAGCACGATGTCGCCACGATAGGCGCAGAGCGCCGAGGAACCCATCGGCGGAATACCGAACGGCGAGGCATAACGCTTGCCGAACAAAGCGGTGGTCTGGTCGCGGCCCGAGACGTCGTTGAGCACGCGCGGCACAAAACCGTATTCGTCGAAGGC
The DNA here is from genome assembly GCA_036721875.1 of Bradyrhizobium sp. Taxonomy (GTDB): domain Bacteria; phylum Pseudomonadota; class Alphaproteobacteria; order Rhizobiales; family Xanthobacteraceae; genus Bradyrhizobium. The sequence goes on from DAIMKE010000757.1 coordinate 3,044, forward strand.
CCTTCGGTTGTCGCGCACGGCGGCATCCGTCTCGGCGCCGCCGGAGATGTAGCCGTAGAGGAATTTCGGGATCCGGCGCCGCGCGGTGGCCTCGAAATCGTCGAGGGTGAGATATTTCTGCAGGGCGCGCGGTACGGCGCTCTCGGTGCGGGTGACGGTGGCGGGCGGGGCGGTGGTCGCAGCGGCTGATTTGTCGAGCACGTAAGGCGTTTCCGTTTTTCTTGGTTCTTGATTCAAGGCTACCGTCTGGCAGGCGAGGCGGGCGGGCTGCTGCCGAATTTGCTGGTGTTGATGGACTGGCTGAGCTCGCCGAACATCTTGCGGGTGTCGGTGATGACAGCGCCGGACTTCTTGTTGAAACTCTCGATCAGTTCGCGGAGCGAGATCACGGTCGGCAGCAACTCGCCGCCATATTTGTCGCTGGCGAGGCTGCCGAGAAAATTCCTGGTCTTGTCCAGCGCGCCGTCGACGGCGGCAATGCCGTCTTCGGCGGTCGCGATGACGCTGGTGATCTTCGCGCCATTGTCGGACAGCGACGCGGTAAAACTTTCGAAATTCCGCAGCGTGTCCTTTACCGCCGTCTCGTTGTCGGCGATGACCTTGTCGACGTTGCGCAGCGCCACGCGGATCTTTTCCTGGGTGTTTAGTGTCCCGTCGGGATCGGCCGTCAGTTCAGGAATGCCGTCCGCGCCCCTGCGCGGCGGCGGCGCCTCGTCGGAACCGCCGGTGAAGGAAATCGCCGCGATGCCGGTCAGCCCCTGGAATTCGAGGCCGACCTGCGTATCGCTCTTGACGGGCGTGTTGCCGTCGATCATGGCGAGCGCCACGACGCGGCGGGGATGATCGAGCTTCAGCGACACCACTTCGCCGACCCGGATGC